>JBAZHY010000101.1:0-6571 GCA_041652175.1 Pedobacter sp. | reverse complement strand
AAGAGTCCCGCAACGTTTCATCGGGATCTTATCTGTCATGTATTTTACCTGTTCTACAGGAAGTGACTCGACCATAGCTGTTCTGATTACTGCCGGTGCCAGTGCATTCACTGTAATTCCTTTTTCTGCATATTCCTTACCCTGAACTTTGGTCATTCCGATTACAGCAGATTTAGAAGCAGAATATGCCAGCATACCCGCATTACCTTCTTTACCAGATATAGAAGCAATATGAAGTATACGACCATAGTTATTCTTTAACATGACAGGAATAACATATTTTGAGGTATAAAATGAACCCATAAAATTAACGTCGAAAACAAATTTCATATTGTCTGCATCTACCTCATGGCTCAGTATATTGGTTTTACCGGTTACACCTGCACAATTCACCAAAATATCAATACGACCGTATTTATTATTAACCTGTTCAATTACAGAAGCGACTTCCTTTTCGCTGGTAATATCCAAGGGGTAAATCTCACAATCCCCTGATATTAAAGTCTTTGTCTTTTCCAAACCTGCCTTGTCTTTATCCAGGAGAGCAATTTTTACACCTTTCCCTGATAATTTAACTGCTATTGCCAATCCAAGGCCTGAAGCAGCGCCGGTAATAATCCCCACCTGTTCTTTAAATTCAATTTTCATAAAATATTCAATGTATTAATGCTAAACTCCTTTTAATCTGCTAACTCTTCAAGAGGTACCGTATTGGATTTTCTTGTCAGTAAATGTATGATTAACCATGCAAAAAAGTATGTCAGCCCACAAATTAGGAACAATAAATTATATCCGCCAATCAAATTTCCTGAAGCTTTATAACTATCCAGTATATATCCGACAAACAAAGGGAATAACATCCCTCCAACTGCCCCGGACATAGCACCTATACCGGTTACCGAACTAACAGCCTGCTTAGGAAACAAATCCACCACCAAGGTAAAAATATTGGTGCTCCAGGCCTGATGTATTGCCAGAGTAAAACTCAATATTCCCACTACCATCCAGGCACTTGTGGCATACTGGGCTGAAAGTACAGTTAATTCGAGTACTGCAAAGATCAAAAGTGCTGTTTTTCTTGCTTTTAGTGTCGGCCATCCTCTTTTAATAAGCCATGAAGAGAAATATCCGCCCCCGATACTTCCCAGAATGGTCATTGTATAGATAATCATTAATTCAGGACTTAAATTTGACATATTCAGCTTAAATGTAGAGGCAAAATATGAGGGCAGCCAGAACATAAAAAACCAGTAAATAGGATCAAGTAAAATCTTACCTGTGATAAATGCCCAGGTTTGCGGATAAGTGAAGAGTTTTATCCACTTTATCTTAACGACCTCTGCTTCTGTATCCTGATCAGGTTTTTGTCCGTCGTGGATATAATTGTATTCTTCCTTGCTTAAACGTTTATGTCTTGAGGGAATATCGTAAACATAAATCCAGACCAGAAGCCAGATAAATCCTAATGAGCCTGTGATGATAAAAACTTCATGCCATCCATACTGGCTCAATATCAATGGAACAATAATTAATGCTAAAATGATACCTACGCTTGTCCCGGCATTAAATAAACCTGTTGCCAATGCCCTCTCTTTACGTGGGAACCATTCTGCAATAGTCTTCATACCTGCAGGTACATTTCCTGATTCTGTCAAGCCCAATCCGATGCGGGCTAATCCAAACCCGGTAACAGAACGTGCAGCAGCATGGAGCATACCCATCATACTCCAGGAAGCAACTGAAACAATATAGCCTGCTTTTGTGCCGATACGATCGATAAACCATCCCCAGGAGATTAATCCTAAAGCATAAGCACCCGTAAATACCATCACCAGAAAGGCGAAATCAGTCTCTGACCACGAAAACTCAAGCTCAAGAGTAGGTTTTAAAAGTCCGATTATTTGTCTGTCAAGATAATTGAGCGTAGTAGCCGAAACCAACAGAGTTAAAATAATCCAGCGGTAATTTTTAATTTCTAGACCGGGCATATTTATAATTTATGAGGATTTAATAATAAGATCAAAGGTGTTGGACATGAATAAAGCATCGATCTAAAGGTTAAAAAAACCGGTCCCGAAAGACCGGCTGATTATAAAGATTAATCGGTTTTTAATTAAAATCCCAGCTTTTCACGACCGGTATCAGTCAGAAAATTGACATTCCAGAGCGGATACCATGTTTGTTCCATGATTACTTTTCTAACTCCGGGCACAGCATATAATGCTTCCATCATAGTTTTAGAAACCGTTGAATGAACCACATTTGAACTATGTGTAAAATATGCACCAAGCGGACGACCCCTGTGAGGCATTGCAAGAGTAACTTTCACCACACTACCACGTACTGCTATATCATAAACCAGGCCCAGATCAACAATATTAATGTCGGCTTTATATAATTGCGGATCTTTTACCAGTTTTAATGCTTCCCATAATAATGCTTTAGAAACAGGACTATCCTGAGCTTCGGATGCCCTGGCTAAACGACGCGGACTTTCTTTTGCAGCAATACCCTTAGCCAGTTCTGAACCGGATCTTGTTAAAGGATTTAAAAGCTCCTGACGAAGATTTTCCAATCGAATGGTATCATCTTTCAATGTAAACGGAATAGTCACATAGGCGTTTTTCTGATGAAGTACAGCTCCTTTAGGAATCGTCTTAATCGTCTTTGGAACCGGATACCGGCTCCATATCTGTCCGTGCCACTGATAATGCAGATTAGGACTTCCATTATGACTCAATTCTGCCCCCAGTCCTTCTGCATAATGTTCAAGAAAGAATCCAAAAAATGAATCTTTGGTATCCTTATTAAAAAATCCGATTCCCCAAAGCTTCTCACTCAAATCCGCAGGAACCGGTCCGGTCTTCAATTTTTCATCAGGTCCCATCCATAACATATCAGTAAATGATTGCCCAGTAATTACCCATTCATCGTCCCTTAATGCTGCCGGCGAAAACTGCTTAACAGCAGTCATATGACCAAATTTATGGAAGTATGGCAAACCGGCATAAAACCGGTATTCAATATCCATGATCATTCTGGCAGGTGAGAATAAAGGATGAACCGGAGAGTATGGGAAACCCCATCGCCGGATAATTGTACAAATCGGCCCCTTTACAACCTCAAAATCAGGACATTCATCCCATAATGAAATTCTCATCTTTTGAATACCTTCATCAGAAACATAATCATGAGCCCAATCTATTCCGGCAGGTTCGCCATGGCCCTGTCCTCCCGAATAGATCTCAAGTCCATGTTCGCGCTTTAAAATCATTCGGGCAAGCTGTCCGGTTTGTTTTGAAAGGATTGCGGTGAAATATTCATTCTCAATATCAAGTCCATATCCCTCTCCTGTTACTTTCAGATCAGTTTGATAATCAGGCAGCTCTGCATCCGGATTCCCATAAAAAACAAGATATTGCCGTTTTTCCTTCCCCTGATTATCAGCCAGAAACAATAGTTTGCAAATTTTTTCATTAGCTCTACGGATCTCTGAAAATACCTGAGAGATGACTTCGGTAAGTATACCATCCCTGATCTCTGCAACACGTATTTCACGTGACAGGGAAGCTGTCTGAGATGACTGGAAACTCAATAAAACTTCAACAGGTTCTGCCTTACGCTGAATGCCAATCTTTTCTTCAATACTGATAACTTTGTAATACTTCCATCCCTTTGCCCATGATTTCCAGGCGACCGGAAGTGAATCTACCATCCCAAACTGATTCGCTCCGACATGAGGGGTTCCAAAATTCTCTTCTTCCGCCTGTGCCTGAATCTCAGAAATTCTAATGGAATTAGTTATAGCCCTGGCGGTTCGGTAATCCTTTTTAGTCAAAGCTTCCTGGAGAAGTTGTAATTTTTCCGCAATACTGTCTGTCTGACTCGTAGTTTTATCTGCAGTCGCAGAAACTGCATTGCTTACAAAACTGTTTATTGAAGTGTTTACGTCAGCACGCGAAACTGAGGGAAGGCTAAGTCCCGCAAATCCAAGAAGCCCCATGCCAAGAAATTTTCTTCTTCTCATAGGGTCTGACATCATAGAACTGTTAGTTTCCTGATGTACATTTTCTGCGCCTTTATCATTTAAACCGATGAAATCTGATGCCAGATCAGAAGTACTAATGTGTGCAGATTGCGGATTGTCTTTTTTCATTTTTTCAAGATAAATATTTTAAAAAATCAGATTCCCAGCTTCTTTCGCCCCTCATCTGTAAGTAAATTTGAGCTCCATCCCGGATACCATGTTTGTTCCATAATAACCTTTCTCACACCGGGGACTTCATAAACCGCTGTCAGAATATTCTTGGATACCGTAGGATGAACAACATTGGAGCCATAAGCAAAATAGGTTCCCAAAGGACGCCCACGATGTGGCATAGCAATAAGTACTTTAACTACATTCCCACGAACAGTAACATCATAGACCAAACCCAGGTCAACAATACTGATATCTGATTTATAGAACTGAGGGTCTTTCACATCTCTCAGGGCTTTCCAGATTAAACTTTTGGAAACAGGACTATCTCCGGCTTCAGATTGACGTGCGAGTTTAGTCTTATTTTCTTTGAGCGCTGCAAATTGTGACTGGGTAGAAGCGGAAACTATCAAAGGGTTCATCAGCTCAGTTCTCAGACTTTCAATCTTTGCAGGTCCATCCTCTTTTGTAAATGGAATAGTAACATAAGCGTTCTTCTGATGTAAGACAGTACCTTCCTTAACAATCTTATCTCTTTCAAGAGGATAACGCTGCCAGGTTGTTCCATGCCATTTATAATACATCAGTGGTGCTCCGTCATGAATTAATTCAGCTGTTCTTCCTTCGGCATAATGCTCCAGGTAAAGCCCTATAAAAGAATCTTTGGTATCCTTATTGAAAAAGCCTATACCCCATAAGTTTTGCTTCGATGCTTCAGGAATATTTTCGAAATGAAGCTCTCCTGCCTTGTCCATCCACATCTGATCAGTAAATGACTGACCTGTAATTACCCATTCGTCATCTCTTAGTGCTGCTGAATTGAAATCCTTAACACAAGTCATGCGACCGAATTTATAGAAATAGGGTAATCCTGCATAAAAGCGATATTCAATATCCATGTTCATTCTGGCGGGGGCAAAAACAGGATGAACAGGAGAATACGGGAAGCCCCATCTTCTTATTATAGTACATATAGGGCCTCTCACTACCTCAAAATCCGGACATTCATCCCATAGAGAGATCCGGACTTTTTGAATAAAGCCCTCAGTTACATAATCATGTGCCCAGTCTATACCTGCAGGTTCACCATGACCCTGACCGCCTGAATAAATCTCCAGTCCGTGCTCTCTTTTTAAAACCATTCTGGCCAGTTGCCCGGTTTGCTTTGATAAATAAGCAGTAAAATACTCATTCTCAATATCCAGACCGTAGCCTTCACCTTTTACCTTAAGATCTGATTGATATTCTGGCAATTCTGCATCCTGATTTCCATAAAAAACGAAGTAAGTCCGTTTCTCCTTTCCGGCATTATCTGCCAGAAATAATAGCTTGCAAATCCTTTCGACTCCTCGTCTAACTTCCGAAAAGACTTGCGAAACTACCTCGGTTAATGAACCATCTTTAAACTCAGCCACTCTGATTTCGCGGGCGAGTGAGGTACATTGATCGTATTGAAAAGAAAGCAAAACTTCCACTGGCTCAGCATTTCTTTTAATTCCTACTTTTTCTTCAAGATTAATTACTTTATAATATTTCCAGCCATTTGACCAGTTTTTTAAAGAAGCAGGTAAATCAGCAACCACACCATACTGATCAGCGCCAATCAATGGTTTACCTAAATCTTCAAAATCATTTTGCTCTTGTATTTCACTTATTCGTAAGGAATTAGTCAGCGCACGGGCTAACCGATAATCTTTCTTTTCCCATGCCCTTTGCAGCATCCTCATCTTTTCTTCAAAACTATCAGTTTGACTTCCTGCTACTGTTGAGGTCAATGAAGCAGATTGAGCCTTGTCTGAAAGCGCCTCATTTGCAATGGCATCTAAATTTGAAGTAAGACTTAAACCGGTAGTACCCAATAAACTTAAGCCCAAAAATTTACGACGTTTAATTGGATTTACATTTGAGGTTTTAGATTCAGTTAACTGACCAGAAATTTGAATCGAATCAACTATCTCTTTTCTGCGATTTAATTTCTTCATTGCAGTTACATTTTATAATCAGAAGATCAAATACCCAGTTTCTTACGGCATTCATCAGTCATCAGATTAGAGTTCCACAGAGGATACCAGGTTTGCTCAACAACTACTTTCCGTACACCGGGAATTTCTGATAAAGCGCCTCTAATAGTTTTTGAAACTGTCCGGTGGACAACACTGGATCCCCAGATAAAGAAACTTGAAAGCGGGCGGCCTCTATGTGGCATGGTCATCAATACCTTAACAACTCCATCCTGAACTGATAGGTTATATATATCCAAGCTCGACAAGATTCACATTTGAAATATACATCTGCTGATCAATACAGCTTTTCAAAGCTTCCCATAAGACTGATTTAGCAATCGGACTATCACCAGCCTCTCCTTTTCTGGCT
>JBAZHY010000100.1:0-6589 GCA_041652175.1 Pedobacter sp. | reverse complement strand
AGAGTAGCTAAAATTGATGGAAAGCTGGTTGTTAACCCTTATCTGAGCGATCTTGAAAATGCAACACTTGATCTGATCGTTGCCGGTACTGATAAAGATATCGTGATGGTTGAAGGTGAATCTGATGAGATTTCTGAAGAGGAAATGGTGGAAGCAATTGAATTTGCCCATAAAGCCATTGCTATTCAGGTTCAGGCTCAGAGGGAGCTTGCTGAAATGGTTGGTAAAACAGAAAAACGTGTTTACAGCCATGAGGTTCATGATTCTGATCTTAAAGAGAAAGTATATAAAGCAACCTATGATCAGGTTTATGCCATTGCTAAGTCAAAGTCATCCAAGCATGAACGTGGTGATAAGTTCAGTGCTGTAATTACCGAATTTATTGCTTCCCTGGGAGAGGGTATTGATGAAACAACAGAATACCTTTCCAAAAAATATTTCCATGATGTTCAGTACGATGCAATCCGTAACCTGATCCTTGATGAAGGAATTCGTCTGGATGGCCGTGATTCTCGTACAGTACGTCCAATTTGGTCTGAGATAGGTTATTTGCCCTCAGCTCACGGTTCTGCCATCTTTACACGTGGTGAAACCCAGTCGTTAACAACAGTGACGTTAGGGGCTAAGTCTGATGAGCAGCTTATTGATGGTGCATTTTTCAATGGTTACCAAAAATTCCTTTTACACTATAATTTCCCGGCCTTCTCAACCGGCGAGGCCCGTCCTAACCGTGGTACAGGCCGTCGTGAAATCGGACATGGAAATCTTGCAATGCGTTCTTTAAAGAAAGTATTGCCGGGTGATGACAATCCATATACTATCCGTGTGGTTTCTGATATTCTTGAATCGAATGGTTCTTCTTCAATGGCTACTGTTTGTGCAGGTACACTTGCCCTGATGGATGCCGGTGTGAAGATCAAAGCTCCGGTATCGGGTATCGCTATGGGATTGATTTCTGACGAGAAAACAGGTAAATACGCTATTTTAAGTGATATTTTAGGTGATGAGGATCATCTTGGTGATATGGACTTTAAGGTAACAGGTACTGAGAAAGGTATCGTTGCCTGTCAGATGGACCTTAAGATCAATGGTCTGAAATGGGAAGTTTTAACTGCTGCATTAAAACAGGCAAATGAAGCCCGTCTTCATATCCTGAATGAAATGAAGAAAACAATTGAAGCTCCGCGTGAAGATTATAAGCCACATGCACCGCGCATCGTTACTTTGAAGATTGATAAGGAATTCATTGGTGCGGTAATCGGCCCGGGTGGTAAAATCATTCAGGAAATGCAGCGTGAAACCGGTGCTACCATTGCTATCGAAGAAAAGGATAATTTAGGTATCGTTCAGATTTTTGCTGATAATAAAGAAGCTATTGATAAAGCCGTTGGCCGTATCAAAGCTATTGCTTCTAAACCTGAAGTTGGTGAAGTTTATGAAGGTAAGGTTAAAACAATTATGCCATTCGGTGCATTTGTTGAGATTATGCCCGGTAAAGACGGACTGCTTCATATCTCTGAAATAGACTGGAAACGTTATGAGTCAATGGACGGAGTTTTGAATGTTGGCGATATTGTTAAAGTAAAACTTCTTGAGGTGGATAAGCAGGGTAAATTAAAGCTTTCCCGTAAAGCATTAATTCCTCGTCCTCCAAAACCTGAAGAAACAAAGGCAGCTGAATAAGCTTATTTTTGTAATAATTTATAAAACCTGTTCGAAGTCGGACAGGTTTTTTTTATCCCGATAATTATAAAGGAATCAAGGGATTGAAGCTTTAAATTTCAATCAAAATTGTACTTTTGATTTATGAAACATTTAATTGCGCCCTCCGTTTTATCTGCTGATTTTGCCAATCTTCAGGATGATATTGAAATGATTAACCAAAGTGAAGCTGATTGGTTTCACATAGATATTATGGATGGGGTTTTTGTCCCAAATATTTCTTTTGGATTTCCAGTTCTTAAGGCTATTCAAAAGCATGCCTTAAAGCCATTGGATGTGCATCTGATGATTGTAGATCCCGACAGATACCTTGCTGATTTTAAAGCCGCCGGTGCAGAAAACATTACGGTGCATATAGAAGCCTGTACACATCTTCACAGAACCCTTCATGCCATTAAAGATCTGGGTTGCAGGGCTGGTGTGGCTGTAAATCCGCATACTTCGGTTAATTTGCTGGAAGATATTATTGAAGACCTTGACCTGGTATGTCTGATGTCTGTTAATCCGGGTTTTGGCGGACAAAGGTTTATTGAAAATACCTATAAAAAGATTCGTACTTTAAGAGCAATGGCTGCAGGCAGAAATGATGATCTGCTTATTGAAATCGATGGGGGGGTATCTAACAATAATGCACTTAAACTAATTCAGGCAGGGGCTGATGTTCTTGTTGCCGGAAACGCTGTGTTTTCAGCACCTGATCCGGTATTTGAGATATCAGTATTGAAAAGATTATCCTGAGTTTATGAGGGAATTATAATGTGAAGCATCAAATCAGATCTTTCAGAAGGCTATTATTTCTAAAACCTGTCTGCAGGTATTTGACACCTGGGTTACACCTTATTTCTATTTACTTTATTCTTTTACTTCCGATTCAAACCCGGGCACAGGAACTGGCATCCCTCAAAGGTACTATCAGTTCAGAGAATGGGGAACTCCTTAGCGGAGTAACGATTCAGATAAAAAATTCCAGACTCATAACCCAGACCAATCGGGATGGCGAATACAGCTTGTCAAAGGTTCCTGTTAATTCAACAATAACATTCAGCCGGCTTGGGTACAAAGACCTGAGCATTGAAATGGTGTTAATTCCCAATCAGGATAACATTAGGGATATTTATTTGATAACTGATATACAGTCGCTTGACGAGATTCATATCACTGAAAAGTTTAATAACAGCAATTCTATAAATATTGATCCGGCAAAGTTCAGGATCTTTCCCCAACCCAATGGAAGTATTGAAAGCTTTTTGAAGAATATGCCGGGAGTTTCCGGAAATAACGAGCTCAGTTCACAATATTCAGTTAGAGGTGGAAATTTTGATGAGAATCTGATTTATCTCAATGATGTAGAAATATTCAGACCACTGCTGGTTCGTAAAGGGCAACAGGAAGGCCTCGGCTTTATAAACCCTGACCTGGTTTCCGGTATTCATTTTTCAGCCGGTGGTTTTGAGGCAAGATATGGAGATAAGTTATCCTCTGTACTGGATGTGAGATATAGCCGACCGGATACGTTTTCCGTAGATGTTCAGGCTGGTTTTCTTGCTAACTCTGTAAGTTTGAAACTTCCTCTAAAGGGTAGTTATATTCTTGCCGGTATCAGAAACAAGAGGAACCAAAGCTATTTAAGCCGGCAATATATTGATGGAGGTTATCATTCAGACTTTTCAGATTATCAGATTTTATACAAGCAGAATATTACTTCTAAATTCAATTTTTCCTTTTTTACTGATTATAACAGAGGAAAACTAAAGGTAAGTCCGGAAAGCAGAATCACTGAATTTGGAACCTCTGATGATGTATTAAGACTTTTCGTTAATTACAAGGGGGATGAAAGCAGTAACTATAAATCATTGACCAGTGCCATAACCTTTGCGTATAATTTCAACAAGAATTTTAACTTAAAGTGGATAAGTTCCTATTCGGGAAATAGGGAATATGAGAACTCAGATCTATTGGGATGGTATTCATTCATTGAAAAAGATGGAGGGCTTGACCCGATGTATACCGGATCATTGTTAGGGAGGGGCTCAAATCATAACTATGCCGATAATTATTTGAATACCCGTATATACAGTTCAGAGCTTAAGATGTACAGACAGTTAAGAAATTCCTTTATTGAAGCAGGGTTTCGTTTCCAGTCAGATAAGGCAAGCGATATGCTGAATGAATTTACGGCGTATGATACCACCGGCTATTCATTTCCTGCTGCGGGAAACTGGATGTATTCAGAACAAATCAGACAGGATAATAGTATTGGAATTAAACGTCTGACAGGTTTTGTACAGAATACCTTCAATATTATTCCTAATCTGACAATGGCTGCCGGACTTAGATTTAATTACAATACCTATTCGGGGGAAAATTTAATAAGTCCGAGATTTTCACTGATTTATTATCCTTCCGATAAAGATGAACTGCTATTCAGATTTTCAGCAGGGTCTTATATTCAGGCTCCATTTTACAGGGAACTTAAAAATTATAACGGGGTATTGAATGCCGATGCCCGAGCGCAAAAATCTTATCAGTTTATAGCCGGGACTGATTATAAGTTCAATGGTCTGGGTACCAGATTAAAATTCAGTTCTGAAATCTATTATAAAATATTGAGCAGAATAACCCCTTACAAGATTGAAGATCTTAAGGTCAGATATATTTCTGATAAATATGCTACAGGTTATGCCGCTGGGGCTGATTTTAATCTGTCGGGTAATTTTGCCGGCGATCTGGAATCTACTTTCCGCTTGTCTTTGATGAAGACAGAAGAGGATATTAAGAATGATTTTTATTATGTTAAAAACTTATCAGGCCTACCTGTAATTGTTTATCCGGGAAAATTAAGGCGTCCTACAGATCAGTTATTTAATATAGGAATGATGTTTCAGGATAAGTTTCCCGAAAACCCGACTTATAAAGTCCATTTAAATCTGATTTATTCATCTTCACTTCCTGTTGGCATCCCCGGGCCTGATCGTTATACTGATGAATTTAAAATTCCGGCATATAAGAGGGTAGATATTGGATTTTCCAAAGATCTTGTTTCGGATGAGAGCAAAAAGACTTCTGTTTTTCTGAAAAAGCATTTTTCAATGCTAAGCTTACATGCAGAATTATTCAATCTTCTGAATTTCAAAAATACGGGTTCTTATCTTTGGTTGAATGATAAAAAAGATAACCAATATGCGGTGCCAAATTACCTGACATTCAGAAAGTTTAATTTCAGGGTGATCGCTAAAATTAAAAGCAGGTAAATATTCATAATAAGCACTCAAAAACCTCTTATCTCTCGAATTATTCTGTTATTTTTGCAGCATAAAATTTTCACGTTATGACACATAATTTTGGTGCAGGTCCATGCATTTTACCTCAGGAAGTTTTCAAACAGGCATCACAGGCTGTTCTGGAATTTAATGGTACTGGTTTATCTATTCTGGAAATATCACACCGTACACCTGAGTTTGAAGCTGTTGTTGATGAGACGGTTCGCTTAGTTAAGGAATTATTGAATGTACCGGATGGGTATTCAGTAGTTTTATTACAAGGCGGAGCCAGTTTGCAGTTTTCTATGGTTCCAATGAATTTATTGGGTGAAGGCCAGACCGCAGCATATCTTAATACAGGAGTTTGGGCCTCCAAAGCACTGAAAGAAGCAAAATTATTTGGCAATGTAAATGTTGTTGCTTCTTCAAAGGAAGATAATTTCACTTTTATTCCTAAGGATTTTGAAATCCCTGCAGATTCAGCATATTTCCACTATACTTCGAATAATACGATCTACGGAACAGAATTGTTCAGAATACCTGAAACCAAGGTACCTGTAGTTTGCGACATGTCATCTGATATTTTCAGCCGGGTGATAGATGTATCTCAGTTTGGATTGATTTATGCAGGTGCACAAAAAAACATGGGACCTGCGGGAGTTACCCTTGCAATTGTAAAAGATGATATTTTAGGTAAGGTTGAACGCAATATACCATCAATGCTTGATTATAAAGTTCAGATTGATGGTGGATCGATGTATAATACCCCTCCGGTATTCTCTATTTACGTATCCATGCTCAATCTGCGCTGGTTAAAATCTAAAGGTGGTGTAGCGGAAATCGAAAAGGAAAATACCCTGAAATCAGACGCCTTATACAAAGAGATAGATCGTAACCCTTTATTTAAAGGAACCTGTCGCGTAGAAGACAGATCAAGAATGAATATTTGTTTCGTGATGGAAAACCCGGAGCTGGAGAAACCATTCCTGAAATTCGCAGAAGACCGTAACATTATCGGAATTAAAGGCCATCGTAGTGTTGGAGGTTTCCGTGCCTCTATGTATAATGCTTTACCCATTACAAGTGTTCATACATTAATTGATGCCATGCAGGAATTTGAAGAAAAACATCGTGCATAATTAAGAAAGACGTTCTTCAATTAATCTTTTTATTATTTTATAGCATATAAATCCAAGTTTATGTTCCGTATACTCGCCAATGATGGCATTGATCCAATAGGAAAAGAATTATTAGAAAAAGCAGGTTTTCAGGTAGATACTACCCATATTCCTCAGGCAGAACTTAATGAAGGCCTTAAGAATTATGATGGAATTACTGTTAGAAGTGCAACAAAACTAAGAAAGGAACTTATTGACGCCTGTCCTAATATTAAATTGATTGGAAGGGGTGGTGTAGGTATGGATAATATTGATGTAGATTATGCACGTGAAAAGGGTATCGCAGTTGTGAATACCCCTGCTGCTTCATCATTATCTGTGGCTGAACTTGTTTTTGCCCATTTGTTTACCGGTATTCGCTTTTTGCAGGATTCTAACCGCAAAATGCCGATTGAAGGAAATATAAAGTTTAATGATCTGAAAAAGGCC
>JBAZHY010000099.1:0-6643 GCA_041652175.1 Pedobacter sp. | reverse complement strand
CCTCGAAAAGCAATCAGGTAGGGAATATGATTTTCAGTACCGGCCGTTCCGAGGTGATACATCTTAATCAGCTTTTCAGTAAGTTCATTTACCGGCAAATAGCGCAGTGAATTAAAGGAATTACATAAACCTTCAGGCAAAACACCGGTAAGCGAAGAAACCGGCATAGCCGGGAAGCTGATCCAGATATCTGTTTCCAGTGCGATTTCTTCAGCATCGGGATTAAGGATCTGATACCATAGCCTAGCACATTCAGCTTTATAAATCCCGCTTTCAGGTTCATGAACAGATAGTAACCGAAAGGTGCTCAGTAATAATGAAACAGCCGGGTTATTCATAATCTTCAGTGCCTCTCCTGAAATAACCTGAAAAGGCTTGCCTGCTGCCCTGCTCAGTTTTTCCTGATTGCCCTTTTCAAATACGCATTCCAGAATCTGCTGAGCCTCAGAGTTTTTTCTGACCAGAATACCAATATCCTTCATAGCAATTCCACATTCAAGCAGTTCGGCCAGTTTTTCAACTGTATAAAAAGCCGCCAGACTATGTTCCTCATCTCCGTCCAGCTCCTCCGTTTTCATGAAAAATTTGATTTCAATCTTTCCCCCGGAAGGTGTACTCTCTGTTGTTTGCTGATGGCTGCCTTCATACGCTTTTTGAATCAGACTGCCCTTTTCTTCCCAATAGGGATGAAGATACTCCGGAGCGGTTTCAGCAAAGATTTCATTTAACTGATTCTGTAAAAATTCAGGCAGCGATTCATACAGGAAATTATTGAACCGGATAATATTTTGAGAGCTTCTGCGATTAAAAATCAGGGTTTCTTCATTCACATTTACCGGACTCAAATCCCGTTTAACCTGTTGGTGCAGGATACGCCAGTCGCCATTTCGCCAGCGATAAATAGACTGCTTCACATCACCTACAACCAGGTGATCTGCATATTTTTCCACCGAACTTTCTGCAATGGCATTTTGCAGCAGGGGAAGAAAATTCTCCCATTGGAATGTACTGGTATCCTGAAATTCGTCGAAAAGGAAGTTTTTGAATTTGTTTCCGGTTTTTTCCCAAATGAATGAGGGATTATGGGCATCGTTTCCGGTAACGCCTTTCAATAACCTTTGGGCATCTGAAAGCAGTAATAATTTTTTATCAGAACGATAATCTGTCAGAAGCTCGGCCATACCCTGCATCAGACGCAGATACGGACTATTCTTACTGATTGCCCGGTAAGTTTCAAACATGACGCTGCCTGAATTATAATAATCGAGAAGGTCCTTCAGCAGAGGACCGATCCGGTTATATAATTGCATCAAATCGGAGGTATCCTTCAGTTTACTATTCGGCCATCGGTCAAAATTATCTGCGAAATCTTCAAAAGAACTGATTCCTGAAAAGTCCTCTGCAACAATTTTAGCTAATTTGAAAAGCGGATTCCTTGTTTTGAGATGAAGATCCTCCGGTTCAATACCCGAAGTGTCAAAGATCTTTTTAATCTCTGTTGCCTTCCTGACAATCTCATCCCTGAATTCATCCGACTCAGTCTTTACTTTTTTCTGAAGCTCGTTAAACTCATTCGATCTCCCGGCACCCATTACCTTCATTGCTTCATCAAAAGCGCTGTAACGCTCCTTGAATATTTCATCAGCCAGATCCATCAGGGCACGATGATAGTCCCAGTCCTTTCCTTCACTGATCCTGTCAATGGCAAGATTCGTTACCCAGCTCAGCAGATCCTCATCTTTTTCAAGATAGAGGTTCAGTGCTTCCACAAGATCCTCCTTCACCTTGTTCTGATTCATTTCCAGTTTGTATCCGCTGTCAAGATTAAGCTCAAAGGCAAAACTTCTGATCAGCTGCTGGACAAAACGATCTATAGTACTCACAGAAAAACGACTGTAATCGTGCAGTATACTGCTGTATATCTCAGATGCCCTCTGACGGATTTCGGTATCTGTTAATTCGGGGTAAACATTTTGAAGTACCTGACTGAACTTCGATTTTTGATACCCCCCCAGAGCCAGTTCCTGAAGGGAACCAAGGATCCTCTCCTTCATCTCAGCAGTAGCCTTATTGGTAAAGGTAACAGCAAGGATTTCGCGGTATTTTCCTTTTCCGCTGAAAAGCAATATGAGATATTGTGCCGTAAGCGCAAAAGTCTTACCCGAACCCGCAGATGCACGAAGTAATTTAACTGCTTTTTGCTGAGACATAATGTTCTGTTTAATGCTCAATCAGACATCCGGAAGGTTTCTTACCTGATTCCGATTAATTAGTAAAATAACGTGAATTCTACATAATATTTAAACCACATAGAAACATAGCATTTCATAGCTGCTATGCTTCTTTATAGAAACATATAGCCTTGAAGCTTAATCTATGTTCCTTTTAAAGTATAATATATTCAATTTATATGGTTAAATATTTATATGTCGAACTCACTTCAAAATATCGAATTTCCTATTCAATCAGCAATGCAGCTATTAGATTCAGAAAGCTAAAAAGCCGGCAAAACCATGATTTCGCCGGCTCAACATCAATGATTGATGAAGAAAAACCGTTCTTATTGAACTATTCCGTCCCCATTCTTAAATGCAGAATTCACCGTAACCGGAAGCTTGCCACTGGCTTTTACTTCGCCTGTAATTGTTCTGAATGTGGCACTCTGTGCCTGTTCTGTGTTCTGATAATTCAGGATCAGGGTTTTGGCAGATTCTATCCCCGGTAATCCTGCAAGAGCATAAGGATTAGCAAAAACATTGAATAAACTGTTCATCTTTGCCAAATCAGCAATAAACAGCTTTAACCCATTCGTGTAATCCAGAACCGGAGCAGGACGTCTGCGTAAATCATGGATATTTACAATAATCTGCTCATAAGACTGCAACTCCTTTTTAACATTCTCGATCTCTGCATCTGAAATATCTTTAGGCAGAATATAATTCAGGGAATTACTAAATAAGGGCTTGAGCGACCGCTGTATTGATGTAATCTCAGATGAGCCCAAAGTTAAAATCGCCGTTTTTTTACTGTAATCAATATTTCGAATCCAGGAGTCACTATTAAGAACTGTTACCGCCGCATCTGCAAGTTTCTGATTGAGTACTCTCGCCTCGGGACGGTTCAGATCTGAAACAATATTATAAGGATTTACATACCTTCTTTGATCGAGTCCGGCCCAGTATTTAGCATACAGCATCTTTTTGATACTTGAATTTAACTGCTCCAGGCTTAATTCTTTTCTTTGTACTGCCTTTCTCACCAGCTTAACAGCTCTTTTAGAATTAGTTGATAACTCAATTATATCAAGCCCGGCAATAATTCCAAGTACATCGCCTTCACCGTTTGGATAGAACTTAGCCACTCCTTTCATTTCCATAGCATCAGAAAAGATCAGGCCTTTGAAACCGAGATCATTCTTTAACATTCCTGTAACAATAGGCTTTGAAAGGGTTGAGGGTAAATTCGGAGTCTTATCCAATGCAGGGATATTCATATGAGCTACCATAATTCCGGATGCGCCTGACTTAACCAGTTCCTTAAAGGGATAAAGTTCAAGGGAATCAAGTCTCTCGCGGGTGAATGGCAATTGAGGAAGATCATGATGGGAATCCACATCCGTGTCTCCATGTCCGGGAAAATGCTTAACACTAACCAGAATATCATTCTCCTGCAAACCCTTCATATAAGCCTTCACCTTATCAGCTACTTTAAATTTATCATCGCCAAATGAGCGGAATCCTATGACAGGGTTTTTAGGATTGTTATTAATATCAGCAACAGGTGCAAAATTTACCTGCATGCCAATACGCTTAAAATCGAGGGCAATCTGTTTACCCATTTCATAAATCAGTTCGTTATTCTGAATAGCTCCAAGTGTCAGTTGATAAGGATAGGATATTGTGCTGTCGAGACGCATACCCAAGCCCCATTCAGCATCCATAGCGATTAACAGAGGTACTTCAGATATCGATTGATATCTTGATGTAAGTGCCGCCTGTCTTGCCGGTCCGCCCTGAAAGAAAACCAGCCCTCCGATTTTTTCCTTTGCAATAAGTCTGGCAATGGAATCTTCAAATGCTTTACCCCTATCAGTATGCGCCCTCACCATAAAGATCTGAGCGATACGCTCACGCTTGTTCAATTTTTTAAAAACCGAGTCTACCCAGGCATTGGGTTTATCAATCCCCTCAATAAAAGATCCGCGGCTCTGAGCTATTCCCAACAGGGGGGCCATCATACAAAGAATAAAGAAGAGATGTTTTAAGTATTTATACATGCGTTATGTTGTTCAATATTTTAGGTACGAAATTATGATTAACAAACAGAATTAAGGCTATAAGAAATAATAAAAAAGAAATACTAAGACTCAGTGTAATACTAAAAATCCAAACCGAAAATCTGTCGCCGAGCTTTTTATCCAGATAATGGAAAAAGTAATAAATCAGTACTGCGTTGGTTATTGCATAACTGATAAGCAGAATTAGCCAAAAAGTTATCATAAGTCAAAGATTGTACATTAATGAATACAGTAGTGATGTAAAGTTACTTCAAAAAAACTGCCTTTGGTACGAATTATTCTTTGGCATCATATTTTGTAATGGTATGACACATATAAATTATATAAGGCTATGAAAAAGTTAATTATTGCAGCAATGTGTGTTTTATTTGCCGGAGCGGCAAATGCACAAAAGATTGGAATTAAAGGTGGTGTAAACCTTTCCAATATTATTAAAAAGGGAGACAACAATTTCAGTACTGACTTTAAACCAGGTTTAAATGCCGGTTTAATTATTGAAGTACCTATAGTAAAGACCTTCTCATTTGCACCGGAACTGATGTTTTCGCAAAAGGGATATAAAACAACAGGTAGCAGTCTCCTTGGCGGACCTTATGATTATACAGTCACTACAAACTTTATTGATATTCCAATTCTTGCTAAGTTCAATCCTACAGAGAGATTTAGCATTTTTCTTGGCCCACAGGTTTCATTTCTGACCTCAACTACAGAGAAATTTACCCAGGGCTCAAGCAGCTATCAGAATACGATCAGAGAGGAAAATGATCGTTTAAAGAAAAGCATTGCAGGTGGTGTAGCCGGATTCGGAGTAACATTAAGCAAACAGCTGGATTTTCACGCACGCTATGCTCTCGATTTTCAGAAGAACAATGAAGATGGAACAAGCGAAACACCTCTTTATAAAAATCAGGTCGCTCAGTTCGGACTTGCATATAAGTTTAACTAAGAAAAAACCCTATGTAAAACTAAAGGAGCATACCAATCGGGTGCTCCTTTTTTTATGTGCCAATCAGCTTTGTTCAACCGAGATCTCAGAGAACTGCCAACCCTTATCTGATTTACTTAATTTAATAAAAAACTTATACGTACCCGTAATATCCATGGTATTGCCATTGATATTACCCACACCTTCCAGATTAAAATCAGAGGTTACGGTAGCTTCAGGGCCTTCGATCTTAAATGATTTATTAACCGCAGTACAGGATTTAATTTCATATACTCCCTGTGTAAAGGCACCAATAATGGCCGGTTTATCTAAAGTACTTCCTGTTGGTTCATACATTTTACACTTATCAGAAAGATACTCGGCAAGTTTTACCTTGTCCTTTTTCACAGTAGCCACTGCAAAGCTGTCAATCAAAGCCGAAAGCCGGGATTCCTCTTCTTTTAATGGAGCCTGGGAATAAACTTCGGTAAAAGCAAAAACTGCTAGCAGAAAAATAACTATTCCCTTCATCTCCTGATTATAGATTTTTAGTGATTTCAGCAGACATTGGTGTAACTGCAGAGCGGAATCTTCTGATCAGTTTACCGTTTTCATCGATCAGGAATTTTTCAAAGTTCCATTTAATGTCTCCTGTAAAATCAGGGTTTTCTGCGCTGGTCAGATATTTGAACAGAGGGTTGATATCATCGCCTTTTACACTGCTTTTTTCAGCCAATGGAAAGGTAACACCAAAATTTTTCTGACAGAACTCCTTGATATTCAGGTTCTCACCCGGCTCCTGCCCGCCGAAATTATTGGCAGGAAATCCTATGACTACCAGCTTATCTTTGTAGGCATCGGCAAGTTTCTGAAGCTCAGCATACTGCTTGGTATAACCACATTTAGAAGCGGTATTTACAATAAGTATTTTCTTGCCCTTATACTTTTTCAGGTCAAGATTCTTTCCGTCGATATTATTCAGCTTATAGGTATAAATTGACGGCGGAGCTGAAAAGAACATGGTGAGTACCAGAATTAATGTTTTCATACACTTCTATTTAGTTTATTTATTGAAATATGAATGTTGGCAATTAAAATAATCTGATCTAAAATTATGAAAAAAGCTCCGGATTAAGTCTGATATTCAAACTTGTTACTAATATTTATATACAGAAGTAATTCTAAACTAGAATCTGAAAAGACTTTGAATAAACGTTGATCGTCCATGTTTACAAAAGCAGATAAGTGGGGTCTGTTTTTTTTTAACGATTCAGTGGGTTTTTCCAGATCTAAAAATTAACTAAAAAGAAAAATAAATACGGATTTATGCTATTTCCGGAAAGAAATTCCACAGATAAACCGGGCCCGATTACTACATTTCTTCGGGAGTTTCTTCGGGAGCGCTTCGGGAAAACAAGGGT
>JBAZHY010000098.1:0-6650 GCA_041652175.1 Pedobacter sp. | reverse complement strand
ATTAGTAATAGATAATTACGACTCCTTTACCTTCAATCTTGTTCACCTGCTGAATGAAACAGGTCATGAGGCAACGGTATGGAGGAATGATAAATTCAAGCTGGCAGATGTAAATGAGTTCGACAAAATTCTGCTGTCTCCGGGACCCGGGATACCATCTGAATCGGGACTGCTGCTTGACGTAATCCGCAGCTATTCGCCAACTAAAAGTATTTTGGGTATTTGCCTTGGTCTTCAGGCAATTGCAGAAGTTTTTGGGGGAGAGCTTTATAATCTTTCCAGACCTGTTCATGGCAGGGCGACTGAGATTACAGTTTTGGATGAGGATGAGAAACTTTTCCGCAATTGTCCGAAGAATTTCAATGTTGGTCGCTACCATTCATGGGCTGTGAGAAATGATATGGTACCGGATGTAATCAAAGTTACCGCAACAGATCCTGAAGGGGTAATTATGGCGATGAGCCATCGTACTCTTGATGTAAAAGGGGTACAGTTCCACCCTGAGTCTGTACTGACCGAATATGGTAAATTAATAATTACTAACTGGCTTAGTTGATCCCGAAGAGATATGAATAATGGAGCAAAAAGCCCTGCACAGGGAAATATCCTTGATAAGATTGTAATAAAGAAGAGGCAGGAGATAGAAATTGCCAGGACTAATATCAGCATAAAATCACTGGAGGAATCTGCGTTTTTTTCAAGAAACTGCTATTCCATGAGAGAGTTTATTTTGAACCCCTCCCTTACCGGGATCATTGCTGAGTTTAAACGTAAATCGCCTTCTAAGGGTATTATTAATGACAGGAATACTGTTCTGGAAGTTACTAACGGTTATGTTGCTGCCGGAGCATCTGCACTTTCAGTTTTGACAGATGAGAGTTTTTTTGGTGGCCATAAAAATGATCTGATCGCAGCCAGAAAGTCAAATAATATTCCGATCCTGAGAAAGGATTTTATGCTGGATGAATTTCAGATTATTGAAGCCAAATCGCTGGGAGCAGATATTATTTTATTAATAGCAGCTATTTTAAGTCCTGCGGAAGTTCGAAAACTCGCCGGATGTGCTAAAAGTCTGGGTTTAAATGTATTGCTTGAGATTCATAACCTGGAAGAGTTGAACAGAAGTTTATGCGATGAGCTGGATGCGGTAGGTGTAAACAATCGTAATCTGGGAAATTTTTCAGTATCAGTACAGCATTCTTATGATCTGGCAGAGCACATTCCTTCTCAGTTTCTGAAAATTTCTGAAAGCGGAATAAGTGATCCCAAAACAATCAGAGAGTTAAAACAAGCCGGCTTTGATGGTTTCCTGATCGGTGAGAATTTTATGAAAGAGGGCAATCCGGGTGAAGCTATGAAGCTTTTTGTGTCTGAGATCTGATTTACAGCTGTTAATCTGACAGCTGATTGATCAAATTGATCACATCAACACCTATCTTTGCATCGTTAATATATTTAAATGCCAAGACAAAAATTTTTTGATACCGCGGTTAAGCCTGAAAGGGCAGTATTGGTTGGTATAATTACTCCGGGCGAAACCGAAGAGCAAACTCAGGAATACCTGGATGAGTTAAAGTTTCTGGTGGACACTGCCGGAGGTCAGACTCAAAATTCATTTACACAAAGAATGCAGCGCCCCGACAGGGCTACATTCGTGGGAACAGGAAAGCTTGAAGAGATCAATGCTTATGTGAAGTCGGAAGAGATTGATATGGTCATTTTTGATGATGAACTATCCCCATCGCAACTTCGGAATATTGAAAACGAATTGCAGGTAAAGATTCTCGACCGAAGTAATCTTATCCTCGATATTTTTGCCAGAAGAGCTCAGACCTCTCAGGCTAAAACCCAGGTTGAACTTGCTCAGCTTCAATATCTTTTGCCCAGATTAACCCGGTTATGGACTCACCTTGAGCGTCAGAAAGGGGGAATCGGAATGCGTGGTCCGGGTGAAAGTCAGATCGAAACCGACCGTCGTTTGATTTTGAATAAGATTTCACTTCTTAAGGAACGCCTTAAAGAAATTGATAAGCAGAACGAAACTCAAAGAAAGAACAGGCATCAGCTGGTAAGGGTTTCTTTAGTCGGGTATACAAACGTAGGTAAGTCAACCATTATGAATATGGTCTCCAAATCAGAGGTCTTTGCTGAGAATAAACTTTTCGCAACTCTGGATACCACAGTAAGAAAGGTTGTTATTGAGAATCTGCCTTTTCTTTTATCTGATACAGTTGGATTCATTCGTAAACTGCCTCATCATTTGATTGAATGTTTTAAATCAACATTAGATGAAGTGCGCGAAGCAGATATCCTGATTCATGTTGTAGATATTTCTCATCCGAATTTTGAGGATCAGATCAATACAGTCAATGAAACCCTAAAGGAAATGGGGGCAATTGATAAAGAAGTGATAACGGTATTTAACAAGATTGATGCATACAGGCCTGCTGATTTTGATCCGCAGGATGAATATCCTCCTCTGACACTTGAAGATTTTAAAAAGAGCTGGATGGGCAAGGATAAGAGTCCGGCAATATTTATATCTGCTCTGAATAAAGAGAATGTAGAAGAATTCAGGTCTGTTTTATATGAAAAGGTGAAAGCTATTCATACAAAACGTTATCCTTATGATAAATTGCTTTATTAATAAAAGCAGTACCTTAGGTCTTTTTGACAGTTAATTTAATTTGTAATTCACGCTTTCAACTCTCCGCCTTATGGAATCTAAACGTCAACAGAAGTTTGCAGGTGTTATCCAAAAAGATCTGGCTGAAATCTTTCAGCGGGAAGGAATGAACTTCCTGCCTAATATAATGGTTACCATTACCAAGGTAAGAGTAACCCCAGATCTGGCTATTGCCAGGGTTTTCCTGAGTTTTTTTAATAGCGCTAACAATACACTTGCTCTGAATACAATTAAAGCACATTCTAATGAGATTCGTTATAAGCTTGGAAACCGTATTAAAGATCAGGTAAGAATGGTGCCCCATCTTGAATTTTTTATTGATGATACCAGCGAATATGTAGAACGTATGGATAAGTTATTTGATAAAATAAGCAAGGAACCAAGACAGGCAGAAGAACCGGGACAGGAAGATTGAGTTGAATGAGGACTATTCGTGAACCTGTTAATTTTTACACGCATGTAATTCCCGCGATTCTGGCAATTCCGGGTACTTATTTTTTGATTGAGCGGGCGAATACCGGAATTGAGCATACAGCAGCATGGGTCTATGGGATATGTACTCTTGTACTTTTTGGAATAAGTTCAACATATCATAGTTATCCTTCCACTGAAAAGGAATTAAGGTTCTGGCAGAAGTTTGATCATTGCTGTATTTATCTGATGATTGCCGGCTCGTATACACCAACCGCTCTCCTGGTTTTTGACGGATGGATTCGCTGGACTCTGTTTGGGATGATTTGGGCTATTGCGCTTGTAGGATGTCTTCTTAAGATATTTAACAGATTGCAGCATACCGGACTTTCATTGGCGGTGTACATTTCGATGGGTGCATTGATTGTGCCACTGATGGAACAAATGGCAGAGAAGCTTCCTTTTTCAGCTATTGGCTGGATGTTGTTGGGTGGAGTATTCTATATCGGAGGTACTTATTTTTACTACAAGGATAAGCCGATGGGATCTTATATCCATAGTCATGAAGTGTGGCATTTGTTTGTGGTGGGAGGTGCTTCATCTCATTATGTATACAATTATTATTATTTGTTTGCATAGCATCCCTGTATGTTTTAAATAATTTTATATCCGGAATATTCGTTAAATTGGAATATGTTATTTCGCTGGCTTCTTCTTTTTTTATTGATTCCGGCTCTGTCGTTTGCAGAGGATGAACCCGTATTTAAAGGCGGCCAGAGAAGTTTGTTTAGCTTCATTTATAATAATCTGATTTATCCCGAATATTCCATGCAAAACTGTCTGCAGGGAACCGTGCAGATCAGTTTTAAACTGAATAAACTGGGTAAGATTTGGTATTCGGAAATTAAGAAAGGATTTGGAACCGATCTGGATGCCGAGGCTCTGCGTGTGGTTCGCCTCACTTCCGGAAAATGGATAATTCCTGCTGAACATGATACGCTTACCTCAATGGTTCTTCCGGTAAATTTTGTTCTTAAGGATTTTAAATGTGAAGAGCGATCAAAGGATGAGATTAACGCAGCTATAAGTGCCTATCACGCCCGGATGGGGATCAGTAATGTCATATTTAATTATTATGATAAGAAGGCCGGCTCTGATGTGGATCAGGCAGGCGAGTTAAGAATTCAGGCCTTAAAAGCTCAACTTGGCTATGATGATAAATTTATAGATCGTTTGCTTAAACAGGCACAACGAAAGCTAAAGCAGGAAGACCGGCAGGGGGCATGTGAGGATTTTCAAATCATTCGAAGGTTAGGAAGCGATAAATCGGCCCGGTTTATTGATCAGTATTGTAAATAGATAAAATTCCTTTACATGAAAAATGAGCCATTGTCTTCGAAAACAACAACTTTTGAGAATCCTAAAAGAAACAGGGTTGTACTTATATTAAGCATTATTACATCGTTGTACTGGTTCATTGGTAAAAGTACTGATGTTTATCATTTTGCATTTACGGGAGCAATATTTGAATTATTATGGTTGCCCATGCTTGCATTGATATTGCTGTTGCCTTTATTATCAATCCTGTTTCTCATTCAGGATAAATTCAACCCCCGTTCTCTGGCTTTATATTCCATTGTGTTGTTGATCCCTGCCATACTGAAGTTTATTATAGAGCAAAAGTGATATTTCGTTTACCTGATGATAGGCTCTGGTTTCCTGAAACAGCATTTGCAGAGCCTGATGGCCTGCTTGCGGTTGGAGGGGATCTTTCTATCGAAAGGTTAATCTTAGCGTATAAGAAGGGGATCTTTCCATGGTATTCAGATGATAGTCCTATTTTATGGTACGCTCCTCATCGTCGTTTTGTATTATTTCCCCGTAACCTCAAAGTTTCTGCCAGCATGCAAAAGCTGATGCGTTCTGATAAGTTCGAAATTACATTTGACCGGGCATTTCCTGAAGTAATCAGGGCATGTGCTGATATCAGGAGATCTGAACAGGATGGAACATGGATTACGGCAGACATGCAAAAAGCATATATCAATTTGTTTGAAACAGGTTATGCTCATTCTGTTGAAGTATGGGAAAATGGAATACTGGCCGGAGGTCTTTATGGCGTGAAGATCGGTTCTGTATTCTGCGGTGAAAGCATGTTCAGTAAGGTAAGTAATGCTTCAAAGGCTGCGTTGATATGGCTGTGTCGTAACAAAAATTATAGTCTGATAGATTGTCAGGTTCATACTGCCCATCTTGAAAGTATGGGAGCAGATTTCATCAGTATGGATGATTATCGTAAGTATTTAGCCAACGATTAAGATTCCTTTCTTTAAATTGGATTTAGTTGGTAATATCCTTTTCATGATTCAGGTATAATTTTATTATTTTAGGGTTAGATCATGCAGTTACCATATTATATTGACTTATTAGGCACTCTTGTGTTTGCCACTTCCGGAGCTTTGGCTGCATCCGATAAAAACATGTATCGTGATATATTCGGGGTTACTTTTACCGGCTTCGTAACTGCGGTAGGGGGCGGAACATTAAGGGATATGATTTTAGGCACCCGCCCGGTTTGGGTAGCAGATGGTAATTACCTGATTGCCATGACCATTGGTGTATTAATTGCAGTTTTTTTCAAATATTATTTTCTTAAATACTGGCGTACATTCTTTTTGTTCGATACCCTTGGTATTGCACTTTATACTGTAGTTGGTGTTCAGAAATCCCTTGAATATAATGTTTCTCCCCTGGCCGCAATTATTATGGGAATGTTTTCAGCAGTAATGGGCGGTGTAATACGCGACACTCTGATTAATGAGATCCCTCTCATTTTCAGAAAAGAGATCTATGCTACGGCATGCTTATTCGGCGCAGCTGTATTTGTGTTGCTGAAAGTTCTAAATGTTGATGACAACATTAATTCTTTCATT
This sequence comes from Pedobacter sp., assembly GCA_041652175.1. Taxonomy (GTDB): domain Bacteria; phylum Bacteroidota; class Bacteroidia; order Sphingobacteriales; family Sphingobacteriaceae; genus Daejeonella. The sequence goes on along the minus strand of JBAZHY010000098.1, from coordinate 620 downwards.
AGCGTAATCAGTATTATTATAGTCCGTACTCTTGCCGTAAAATACAAGTTTACCCTGCCGAAGATCGATTATAAATAATTAGCTGAGTATTTCTTTAATATCAGAAGCGGTTAATGATTTTACGAAACTTTCTTCAGTTGTGATCAGTGATTCAGCAACCTTACGTTTACGGTTTTGCAAGGCCAGAATCTTTTCTTCCACAGTATCTTTAGTAATAAATTTATAGATGAATACATTCTTATTTTGACCTATACGATGTGTTCGGTCAATTGCCTGTTGTTCAACAGCCGGGTTCCACCATGGATCAAGAATGAAAACATAATCTGCTTCTGTAAGATTCAGGCCAACACCGCCTGCTTTGATCGAAATCAGGAAAAGTTTGATGTCTTTATTTGCCTGAAATTCCTTTACTACTTCCCCCCTGTTTCCGGTGGCACCATCCAGATAGGCAAAGGGTATATGCTGAGTTTTAAAATAACTCTTATAAATTTCAAGATGTTTAACAAACTGGGAGAATACCAGTATTTTATGACCTCGTGAAAGTACATTTTCAAGAGTGTGAATGACGCTTTCAAATTTTCCGGAATCGCCTTCATAATTTTCATCTATCATTCCCGGGT
>JBAZHY010000097.1:0-6717 GCA_041652175.1 Pedobacter sp. | reverse complement strand
CTCATGGGTAACTTACGGAATGGGCTCAGAGAATAAAAATTTACCCGGATTTGTTGTTCTGACATCCGGAGGTAATAATCCGGATGCGGGTAAAAGTGTTTGGGGAAGCGGATTTTTGCCAAGCGTATATCAGGGAGTACAGTGTCGTGGGGAAGGAGATCCGGTACTGTTCATTAAAGATCCCGATGGGATGGACAGGGAGTTACGCAGAGCCTCCATTGATGCCATCAATAAAATTAATCAGGATCAGTATAAGGAATATCAGGATCCGGAAATTCTTTCCCGGATAGCTCAGTATGAAATGGCTTATAAAATGCAGATTTCAGTACCTGAAGTAATGAACATTAATGACGAGCCTGCTTATATTCATGAAATGTACGGGACAGAGCCGGGTAAGACTAGCTTTGCAAACAATGTGCTCCTGGCCAGAAAGCTTGTTGAAAAAGGTGTCCGTTTTGTTCAACTGTTTGACTGGGGCTGGGATACTCATGGTACCTCAGCCAGTGGTTCTGTAGATATAGGACTTGTGAATAAGTGCCGTAAAGTTGATAAACCAATAACTGCTTTGATTCTGGATTTAAAGCAGAGAGGATTATTGGATGAAACACTGATTGTTTGGGGAGCTGAGTTTGGAAGGACACCAATGCAGGAAAACCGTGAAGGGAAAGATATGCCGTTCAAAGGCAGGGACCATCATGCTGCAGCCTTCAGTATGTGGATGGCCGGAGGTGGTATCAAAGGAGGAACCACTTACGGTGAAACTGATGAAATTGGTTATGATATAGTCAGCGGTAAAACAGAAGCTTTTGATATTCAGGCTACTATTCTGAATCAGCTTGGCTTCAATCATGAGAAGTTTACATATGAATCACAGGGAAGACCTTTCCGTTTAACGGATACCGGAGGTAAAGTGATCACTGATATTTTAGCTTAAATAGCATGAAAAAAGACAGAAGAAATTTTATTAAAGCCTCGGCTGCCGGATCAGCAGCATTATTTTTATCCTCATTGGAATCATTTTCTATGCCGTTAAGATTTGAACCCCTGGCAAACAGAAATTATGATTTAAAAATAATGGCAACCAGTTGGGGTTTTCAGGGAACAATTGATGCTTTTTGCGCTAAAGCAAAGAAGGAAGGCTACGATGGAATAGAACTTTGGTGGCCTGCAAACAATAAAAAGGTACAGGATGAAATATTTGCTGCGTTAAAAACCCATGAGCTGGAGATCGGATTTCTGTGCGGTGGCTCTCAGCCTGATCCGCAGGAGCATCTTGATTTTTATAAGAAAATGATCGATGCAGCAGCTAAACAGGATATTAAAAGACCTCTGTATATCAATAATCATTCGGGAAAAGATTATTATAGTTTTGAAGATAATAAAAAATTCATCGAATACAGTTTGGCTTTGGCAAAGGAAACCGGTATTCTGATCTGTCATGAGACTCATCGGGGCAGGATGTTATATGCGGCAAATGTTACCCGCGAATATTTAAAAAAATTCCCTGAACTCCGCCTCACATTGGATATTTCGCACTGGTGCAATGTTCACGAAAGCCTGTTGGCTGATCAAAGGGAAACCGTGAATCTCGCATTAGAACGAACAGATCATATTCATGCCAGAATCGGTCATGCTGAAGGACCTCAGGTAAATGATCCACGTGCACCTGAATGGGAACCTGTAGTCAAACAGCATTTTGAATGGTGGGATAAGATTGTAGAACGGAAAAAACAAAAGGGAGAGAGAATGACCATACTTACAGAATTCGGACCTCCGGATTATATGCCTACTTATCCTTATACCCGTCAACCTCTGGCCGATCAGTGGGCTATCAATGTGCATATGATGCATTTATTAAGAAAAAGATATTCCTGATTTTATAGAATTTTGATGGATTTATTAATTGTTTTACTGTTCAATATTCCTGATTTTATAGGTGCTTTTCATCCCTTACTGGTGCACTTGCCGATAGGGGTTCTTTTACTCGCCGTACTTTTTCAGTTGCTTGCCCAAAGGGATAAATCTCAATCTTTATCATCTGCAGTAAGTATAGCCCTATTGGTCGGGATGATCAGTGCCATTGCATCCTGTATCAGCGGTTATTTTCTTTCCGGTTCAGGTGATTATGATGAAGCTTTGCTCTTTAAACATCAGTGGTTTGGGATTGCCCTGGCACTTATATCTGTTGCTGGCTATTTATCTGACCGGTATAAGGTACATAATCAGATGCTACCCTGGCTAATGATACTTCTGATCTTTATAACCGGACATTTTGGAGGTTCTATTACTCATGGTTCAGACTATCTGATAAAAGCATTTTCTTCTTCGGATAATTTGGCAGAATTAGAAAGAAAGCCAATTCCGAATGTTCAGGAAGCCATGGCTTATCAGGATATTATTAAACCTATCCTGATGTCTAAATGCTATAAATGTCATGGGCCGGAAAAGCAAAAAGGAAAACTAAGACTTGACATCCCTGATCTGATTCTGAAAGGAGGAAAAGGTGGCCAGGTTATTATAGCAGGAAATACTGATAAGAGTGAATTAGTTAAGAGGATTTTATTTTCAAAGGATAATGAGGATCATATGCCTCCTGTTGAACAGCCGCAGCTTACAAAATCTGAAATGGAATTAATACACTGGTGGGTTGGCAGTGGTGCCGATTTTGATAAGAAGGTGAATTCTCTCGCTCAAAATGATAAAATAAAGCCGGTTCTTATTGCTCTTCAATCGCCGGAAGTCAAAGAAGAAATTAAAATTTCAGACATACCTGACGAAGAAGTGAAAACGGCTGATCCTGACATTGTTAAGAAACTTTTGAACAGGGGCGTATCCTTAACTCCGGTGGCAAAGAATAGTAATTATTTATCAGCAAATTTTGTTGCAGTTGATACCATTCGTACCCAGGATCTTAAATTGCTCGAACAATTGAAGGAACAATTAATCTGGCTTAAGCTTGGTGATTCAAATATTGAAGATAAAGATCTTGAGACTATTGCAAGACTTGAAGTATTGACCCGTTTATCCTTAGAGCGTACTGCCGTTACCGATAAAGGAATTTCGTTACTTAAGGATCTTGTTCACTTACAGTACCTTAATTTGCTGGGTACAAGAGTAAGTGCAGAAGGCCTGATCAAATTGAAAAGGCTGAACAAACTCAATCAGCTTTATCTCTATAAAACAGCAATTTCTATCACAGGTTTTGAACAACTTAAAAAAGTATTTCCTAAAGTATTAATTGATACCGGAGGATATAAATTACAATTTTACGAAAGTGATACTGTAGAATTGAAAACAGCCCGGTTAAAATAAGCTTTTTGTAATTTAACAATCAGTTTATATGAGATTAGATGTAAAAAATCATCTTTGGAAGAAAAGATAATAATATAATTGACATGAAAAATATTAGAGAAAATCAATCCAGAAGAAAATTCATCCGGCAGGTTTCATTTGCTTCGGCTTTACTTCTTACCGGAAAAATTACTGAACTATCCGCGGGGGAAGTTTTTGATTCAAAAGCAAAAGTGAAGTTAAGATTTGTTGCAGCCTCAGATTTTCATTACGGTCAGCCGGATACGGATTATGATGAAATGACACAAACGGTAATCCAGCAGATTAATTTAATAAATAAGAGCAATCGAATTGATTTCTGCTTAATTAATGGAGATATCATTCATAATGAGAAATCTTTTCTTCCAATAGTGAAGAAAAGAATTGATCAGTTGGATATGCCATACTATGTTTCCAGGGGTAATCACGATATGGTTACCGAAGAATTTTGGAATCAGGTTTGGAGCATGCCTTTAAATCATAGTTTTGAACACAAAGATTCAGCTTTTATCATTGCTGATACTGCAAATGAACAGGGTGAGTATTTATCCCCGGATTTGAAGTGGATGGAAGAAAGACTGAATCACTTTAAGGATAAAAAGAATATATTCCTGGTTCTGCATATTCCGCAGGCCAAATGGACCAAGCATGCCATTGATACCCCGGCATTTTTCGAACTGATTAAGAAATACCCAAATATCCGACTCGGATTACATGGACATGAACACGATCAGGATGGCGTGAAAATGGCAGATAAAACACCATTTTTATTTGATTCTCATGTTGGTGGAGCATGGGGAACTCCTTATAAAGGCTTCAGAATTGTAGAGTTATTGAATGATGGTACTATCATCACGTATATGATGAACCCAACTGAGAAGATGGGTGAACTCAGATATTAATAATTAACCCGGTTATTATATATTAAAAGGGTCAGCTGAGAATTCTCAGCCGACCCTTTTTTATGGACTTTCTATAAATTATAAAGTCATCTTAACCCCTCCAAAAAAGTTCCTGAGCGGAGCTGCATTGAAGTATCTTCCTCCAAAAGCATTAAGATCATTACCTAAACTATAGGTTTCATTAAGTAAATTATCAATACCTGCATAGAAATCAAGTCCCGGTCTTCCCTGTTTAGCTTTACTTCTCCATCCGGCTTTGAAGTGGATCAGATTGAAATCTTTTGAGAATACACTGTTTGCATCATTTAATGCAATTTTTGAGGTGTAATTATGCTGAGCAAACAGATAGAAGTTCTTAGGGAAGCGTAAGTCTAATCCGCTGATAATGACTGCTCTTGGAGTTCCTGTTAGTCTGTTTCCTGAGTAGTTGGCTGTGCCGTTAAAATAATCCCTGAAGAAGTATCTGCTCAGAGTATAACTGTTCTGAATTTGTAAACCACTTAATATTCCTTTTGATCCGGGTTGGATAAGCCAGTAACTGGCCTGAGTTTCAACGCCTGTCTGTCTTGTTCCACCCGCATTCAGGTAAAATTCTGTGTCATCTGCATTTACACGGCGAACAATGGCATTCTCCAGTCTGTATTGAAAAACAGAAGCATCTAACCATAGTCTGTCATTGTTATTGCGAAGTCTGAATCCTGCTTCATAATTCCAGCCTGTTTCTGATTCCAGCCCTGCATTGATGATATTATCTGTTGCCCTGACTTCAGCAATTGTTGGAATAGAGTATCCTCTGCTTACTGATGTACGTATTGCCAGATTATGATTCAATTGGTAAGACATGGCAATCCTGGGCATCACTTGAGGATCGAATTTACGCTCAAATCTGCTTGCATAGCTTCTGATATCTTTAGAGAACAGATACTTATAATGGTTGATACTTGCGGCAGCTTCTGCGGTGAATTTTTTGCCGATATTTACAGAATAGCGGGTAAAATAGAAAAACTGATTTGAAGTAATATCATCCTGTGCCTGCAGTTTACCTTTTTCACCTTTTAAGTTATCATAATTAGAAATGTCGGCTGCAGTTCTTTGTAAATCAAGCCCGGCATTCAATTTCCAGGTGATTTTAGCATCTTCTTCTCCTGATAATTCAAAATAAGTTCTTAATCCGGCAGTACTTTCATAACGGAGTTCATAATTGGTAATGAACGGATTCAGATGGTCTGTGTGAGTCCCGTAAACTGCTAATACATGCTTAAGCTTTTCTGTCATCCGGACATCATTAACAACTCCGACATAGAAAGTATTGTTTTCGATCCTTGCCTTTTGCGCAACAGGGCCTGCAGCAAAGTTAGTGGATGGTCTTGCAGCCTGAGGGTTTGCGGTATATTGAGCCAGAGTTAATCCTCCGGGAGTTTTGTATTCGAGATCTGAAACGAAAGCAAGAACCCTCAGCTGACTGGTTTCTTTAGCATAATTCAAGCGATACATTAATTGTGCATAATGTCGGCTCATTGCACTATGTTCGCGATAACCATCGGATCTTTGGTATGAATGATTGATATTCAGATACTGATTGTTCATTTTCTTCTGAATGGCCAGTTTTTCTTGAAATAAACCATAAGATCCACCACTAAGGCCTACAGATGCAAAGCTGCTGTCTGCATTTTTATCAATAGGATTGAGTAATACCACGCCACCTGAGTTGGCACCGAAAATACTTCCATCCGGTCCTTTCAGAACCTCAATATTGTTGATACTATTGACATCGATCAGGTTGAGATAAGTGTTACCTCCGGCATCCGTAAGTGGAAACTCATCCAGATAAACCTTAACGTTTCTTACTCCAAATGGCGAACGTAATAAGCTACCTCTGATAGATAAGCGATAACTACCCGGAGATCTTTCCTCCATTCGGATTCCGGGAACAGAATTAAGGGCAGGTAACATGCTGATACCTGGCTGATCACGTAATTGTTTATTGCTGATTAAGCTCACCGAAGAAGGTACCTTAAGAATTGGCTGTTCAGATAAATAGGCTTTGATGGTTATTTCATTTACCTTTTGAACAGAGTCAATTTTATTTTGTGAAAATCCTAAATTAAATAAAAGGATGCCGGCCAAACTAAGTTTAAGGCCCTTAGAATTAAAATATCTGCTTATATCCATTTCTATATGATTGCCATTGATTTAAGGCGACGCTAATTTATCAAATTAGTACAGCTAAAACTGCTCTAAATAGAATATTGGTGTAAAATTTTTGAAAGAATTGACAGAAATAAGGATAAATTACTCGATTATTATTCTATTCGAATAAATACCTAATCGGGTTTGCCTGCGTTCATCAAATGTTCCGTGCTCTATGACTAATAAACGCTTATCTGCCGAACCATTTTCGATAGATAACTTTGGATTAAGAAATGGGCCAACAGAAAATAATTTCCATATAGGATATTCATCATAATCAGCCACATTAATCAGC
>JBAZHY010000096.1:0-6722 GCA_041652175.1 Pedobacter sp. | reverse complement strand
AGACGGAAGGGAATTGGTGACTGGAATGTATGGTCCCGACGATTATTTAGGTATTCAGGCCATGCTTTCGGGTGAACAATACAATGAAACAGCAGAAGCAATAGAAGATACCACTATTTGCTTACTCCCTAAAGATATTGTGAAACAATTACTGGATAATTACACTGACATAGGTCAGAAATTTATCAAGGTTCTTTCGAGTAATCTTATCGAAAAAGAAGAGCAATTACTTCAGTTGGCTTACCATTCGGTAAGAAAGCGCATGGCTGAGATTCTGATCAGGTTATCTAAACAGCAGATTTCACAGGATGATACTGATAATCAGATAAAAATCTCACGTGAAGATCTTGCATCTATGGCAGGAATGGCTACTGAAACAGTTAGTCGTACGCTCAGCGATTTTAAAGATGAGGGGATCATTGAAAAAAAAGGCAGCGTTATTCAGATTCTTGCTGTAAACAAACTCCTTAAAATGAAAAACTGACAAAGATCATATTTCTTTATGATAAGACTCATTACCTTAGGCAGCTTCTGAAGGTATTTTTGGGTTATATTATGAAGTAATGAAAGTTGTAGCGTACAGTATAAAAGAATTTGAGAAGGAGTTTCTGGTTCGTGCGAATCATAAACAACATGACATTACTTTGATTTCGAATCCTTTAAGTCTTGAGACAGCATTGTATGCCAAAGGAAAGGATGCTATTGTTGTTAGTACCAATGATGAAGTATCTTCTGAAGTAATTAATAAACTAGCTGATTTTGGAATCAGATATATTACCACGCGTTCTGTCGCAATTGATCATATTGATAGAGAGGCGGCCGGATTAAGGAATATTAAACTGGCCAATGTTCCCTCATATTCTGCCGGTGCAGTTGCTGAATACTCCGTTTTGCTTGCACTTTCTGTGAATCGTAAAATTGTCCCGACTGTCAATAGTAGCCGGGGATTTGATTTTAGGGTCGATCAGCATGTAGGTTTCAACTTTTCAGGCAAGACAGTTGGTATTATAGGACTTGGAAATATAGGACGAACGGTTGCAGCTATATACAAAGCTATGGGTTGCAGAGTAATCGGGAATGATATTAAATTTCCTGCTCAACTTCATGGTGTTGAAGAGAAAGGCCTGAATGAGATATTTGAAGAATCAGATCTTATTTCTTTACATCTACCTCTCAGCAGTTCAAGCAGATATATTATTAATCAGCAAAGTCTTTCAAAAATGAAGAAAGGAGTTATGCTGATTAATACCTGTAGTGGGAAATTGATCAATACCAATGATCTGCTCAAATCTTTAAGAAATGGAAAAGTTGGTTATCTCGCATTAGATGGCTACGAATATGAAAGGGGTATATTTTTTGAAGATCGAAGGAAGGATGGAATCAAAGACCCGATGTTGGAAGAACTTCTTTCTTTCCCTAATGTGATTATTTCTCCTCATCAGGCATTTCTAACAAATGAAGGTTTACAGGAAGTCGCTAATCTGACTATTAAAAATCTGGATAACTGGCAAGCTGGTAAGTGTTCAGGAAAAGCTTGTGCATGTGCAGACAGTTGCCAGAAGGTTTCTTTGAACACCTGATAGATTTATTATTATGAAAACACAGCAATTAATTGATAAATATCATGTCGCGGTTCCCCGTTATACCAGTTATCCTACTGTTCCATACTGGGATTCAACTGCTCCTGATATAGAAAAATGGAAAGAATCTGTTGCTTTTTCCTTTGAACAGAGTAATGCCGGTAATGGAATAAGTTTATATGTTCATTTACCTTTTTGCGAAAGTCTTTGCACTTATTGCGGTTGTAATACAAGGATAACTAAAAATCACCAGGTTGAAGATCCTTACATTCACGCCGTTCTTAAGGAATGGGAATTATATCTGCAGGTATTTGGAGAAAAACCGATTATCAGAGAGATCCACCTTGGCGGAGGTACTCCAACATTCTTTGCTCCGCATAATCTTAAGCTTCTGATCAACGGCTTGATGGCCGGTTCAAAGTTTCATCCCGACGCGGAGTTTAGCTTTGAGGCTCATCCTAATAATACAAGTGATGCTCACTTGCAAACTCTTTTTGATCTGGGCTTCAGGCGTATAAGTCTGGGAATACAGGATTTTGATCCCAAAGTACAGAAGATCATTAATCGTATTCAAACTTTTGAGCAAGTGAAGCACGTTACTGAAAAGGCGCGTGAAATTGGCTATACCTCAATTAATTTTGACCTGATTTATGGGTTGCCCTTACAAAATTATGAAGGTCTGGGCGAGACTATTGTCCAGGTTGGGAAACTAATGCCTGATCGCATTGCATTTTATAGTTATGCTCATGTTCCATGGATAAAACCAGGGCAGAGAAGCTTTACTGAGGATGATCTTCCTTCAGTAACAGAAAAACAAAGATTATATGAGCTTGGCCGTAAAATGTTTACATCCATGGGTTATGAAGAAATTGGGATGGATCATTTTGCCTTAAATACTGATAGTCTCTATCTGGCAGAACAATCAGGAAAACTGCATCGCAATTTTATGGGATATACCCATCAATATACTCAATTAATGATTGGCCTGGGGGTTTCATCAATCAGCGACAGCTGGTTTGCCTTTGCCCAGAATGTTAAAAAAGTAGAAGAGTACCTTGATTTGGTTGGGAAAGGTATACTGCCGGTTTTTAAAGGCCATCAGTTGACCGAAGAAGATTTATTGATTCGTAAACACATTTTAAATCTGATGTGTAAAGGTAAAACTGAATGGGATACTTCGGAGCTTTTAAATAAATCACTTGAAGCAGGGCTTGAAAGGGCTAAAACTCTGGAGGAAGATGGACTCTGTGAAATTGGAGCTAATAGTCTTTCTGTCACTCCTGCTGGCAAGCGTTTTCTGAGAAATATTTGTATGGCTTTTGATGCCCGTCTTTGGGCTGATCAACCGGAAACTCAGTTGTTCAGTATGGCCGGATAAATTTGGATTCGGGCGGTTTCCGGCCATTATTAGAAATAAACCTATAGTTGAATTTCAGGATATTTATATCCTGCTTTATTTACTGAATTATCTGTTATAATTATCATTGATTTGGCGGTTTTAACGCCTGTCTGATGAACCAATCCTGAGGTAAATATAATTACCTCATAAAAAAGATCAAATCTTTTGAACTTTGTTTTCTGGTTTAAGGTTCAGACTGGTGAATCGGTTTTTTCATGGCCGGATATAAAGGAACATACCTCAACCCCATTATCTATTTTCGGCGGGCTCAGATACGGAATATCCAGATTCATTCCTCTAAGAATGAACCATGCCCCCAGACACAACATGGCATAAGGAATGACTTTGTTAATGCGTCTTCTTACTGCAGGTCCGGCAAAGCCAGTGCTCACCATGGCGATCATCATCAGCGGAAGTGTTCCAATCCCAAACCAGAACATATATTGTGCTGAAGATAGTACATCCCCTGTATTTAAAGCACCTGCCAGTGCCAGATATACAAATCCACAGGGTAAAAATCCGTTCAGGATACCGGTGATTAAATGCCCGGCTTTATGCTGCAGGGCATAAGCAAGAACCTTGTTAAATGGCTGTACAAATCCCGATAGCCAATCGCGTTTACCAAGGGATAACTTTAAAATTCTGGAACTTGCGGCTAAAATGATGAATACTCCTGTTAAAATACTGATACTTTGCTGCATTCCGGCCAGCCACAATTGTCTTCCGGCCAGACCAATCATCAGCCCGAGCAGAGTATAAGTTATTGTTCTGCCAAGGTTATAGATTAGTTTATCAAAAACAATCATCCAGGCTTGTTTGTGAAAGCTTGGAACAGCGAATGCCAATGGCCCGCACATACCTATGCAATGTATGCTTCCGAATAACCCGGTGAAAAATGCCAGCTCGTTGTAACTCATTAACTCAACTAATTCGAACCTTATTGGACTACAATATCCTTTTGGAACAGATACTCCCTGTTTGAACTTTCCCATTCCAGAATCACTTTCCAGCGACCGGCAGAAAATTCATTTAAAGGGATATTAATCGTATTTTCTTTCCCTGAGTCGATGTTGATCACCTTGTCTTTAGTCTGATCCGCTGAATGTAAAAAACGTATGGTTCCTTTGGCAGGATCCCTGAATGTTACATTCAGATTTTTACCAACATTGATCTCCGGTTCAGCATTATCCTCTTTAACCCTGTTCTTTCGAATATAATCTTTATCGTATTCAATACCTTTCTGATAATAGTCCTGATCGACAAGATCATCCGAATCGCTTCGCATCATTATTACTGCAAGAGTAATGATGAATGACATAAAAGCGACCATTCCTATTACGAGTTTTGTTCCCCAGTTCATTTATAAGTTCGGTGGTGCTATAAAGTTAGTATTAATCTCTTCAATAAGTTTTCCTTTGGAATAAACCTGGATTCCTATCTCTGATTTATATTTTTTGACACTTTTCTGTGGTCTGATTACAAAGAAAGTAAGTTTTACGACACCGCCCTTTTTTATCAGATTTTCTTCGCGGATATATTCAATCTTATTTTCAGGATCACTGGCTTTCATTTCAAACTCAATGTCATCCGATGTTTTATTAACAAACTCGGCATTGTATAAATTACTGACAGTTCCGTTTTCCCTCTGCTGATATAAAGTTCCCCCTGCCCTTAGAATTGTTGTTTCAATATTAGTACGACTTAAAAGTAAGACACTTAAAACTGTAAACAGAATTAAAAGAACAACAGAATAGGCATATACTTTTTTGCTTAATTTAAACGGTGATTTAGTTTTGATCTGATCTTCAGACATGAACCCAATTAATCGGGTTGGTCTATGAATTTTTTCCATCACCATATCACAGGCATCAATACAGGCAGTACAGTTTACACATTCTAATTGAGTACCGTTTCTTATATCTATTCCTGTTGGGCAGACGTGTACGCAAAGTTTACAGTCTATACAATCACCCAGATGATCCTGATTGGTATTTTTCTGTACTTTACCTCTGGGTTCACCCCGTTCGTAATCATAGGCCACAATGATACTTTGATTATCTAAAAGTACGCCCTGTAATCGGCCGTAGGGGCATATTACTGTACAAACAAGTTCGCGGATATAAGAAAATACAATATAGAATACTAATGTGAAAACCCAGATGGATATGAAACCTGTAAGATGTCCCCCAATAGGTTCAGTCATAATCCTGATCAGTTCATCCGATCCGATGATATAAGCAAGAAATATATTGGAGATCAGAAAGGAAATCAGGAGGAAGATAGTATGTTTAACTGTTTTCTTCAGTACTTTTTCTGCACTCAGGGGAGATGCGTCAAGTTTTTGCTGCTGAATATAGTCCCCTTCAATCCAGGTTTCTATTTTCCGGAAAACCATTTCCATAAAAATGGTCTGAGGACATGCCCATCCACACCAAACCCTGCCGAAGATTGCAGTAAACATGACAATGAAAACTATAAAAGTCAGAATGGCCAACACAAAAAGATAGAAATCCTGGGGCCAGAACACAACTCCGAAGAATACAAACTTTCGTTCAATAACATTAAGAAGTATCAGCTGTTCGCCGTTTATTTTTATAAACGGACCGCTGAACAGCAGTATCAGCAGAACATAACTGAATATATCCCGGTATTTAAACAGTTTACCCTTAATAATCTGTGGGTAAATCCACTTTCGTTTATTTCCCGTATCGCTGATGGATGGCAGGTGATCCCGAAAGTTATTTGCTTCAGCCATTATGTTTTTATGTAATTCTAAATTTAGGAAATACCTTTATTGAGCTTAATAAAGGTGCTATTTTATCAATAATTAATGGTGTAAAAATTGGAATATTATCAGTCTTATAGTATGATGCAAATCATAATAAATCATAATAGCTATCACTAAAAAATAGATTTAATCATAGCATTTTCGTAGTGTGAGAATATCATTTTTATAAATTTATACAGATTCATTTAAGAAGTCTGATTTATCAGCAAAATAATTCCATAAAATGAATGAATATGTGATCAGATACAAGAATATTTCTCTTAGGGATCTTAACCAGCTTGGAGTTTCAGATACTCTACTCGTTGAGGTTTTTACCCGGACTGATCTTCAGGGTATTAAAATCGCTGATGGCTTTGCAATAAGCCCAAAATCCTTTTGGCAATTTATCGAATATAATGGACTTGAAGACGTTCGGGGAAAATTAATGAGGGAACTGGACTCTGAGGATCCTGAATCTATCCGAAGGTTTAGCCAGAAGCTCAGTAAATTTATCATGGAAGCTTCGATGCCGACTAATATTTATGATAGCATTATTACCGCTTATCGGGATTTACACCCGGATTCAGATTGTAATTTTGTTGTAAGAAACAACTTGTTAGTTTCTCATTCATTAAATGGATGGCAAAAAAAAGGAAGTAATTCTATTTGGAACACAGGCGGGGAAAAAAATCTGATAAAATCTATTCAAGAATGTTTTGCTCCTCTGTATTTAGATAGCATACTAAAAAAAGAACAAATCTGTAGTCTGAATGAATTTTTAGTCGGGGTTCAGTTGCTAAATACTTCTGAATATACAGGTCATGGATTTGCTTATACTGCTGATCCTGAAAGTGGATTCCCGGATGTAGTTCACATTTCAGGAGACTGGGAGATTGGGCAAGAAATTCTGTATGAACAGGATGAGACAATTGTTTATAAACCTAATTTTGTTAATGGCTATAAGTCTATTATTCAG
>JBAZHY010000095.1:0-6744 GCA_041652175.1 Pedobacter sp. | reverse complement strand
TCCCGATGGAATTATGGGGTCTTCACGATACGGATAGTCAGGGAATAGGTTTTGGGTGATCTCTGGTCCGAACTTGTTCAGAATATTATTCATGTAAAACTCATTTGAGCCACCTGCCAGCGTTGCAGACATTAATTTTAATAATAGTGCAGAGTTAAGTGGTTTCCAGTCTTCAGGTTCATAATTCAGCAGCTTAAACTCCAGTGGATAATCTCCTGGTCTTAAAGAATGAATGTAAGCATTGATCCCTGAAGTATAAGCATCCATCATTTCTTTGATTTCAGGATCCTTCATCATAAACTTTACCATATTCTCAGCTCCATAAGTCATTCCCATTCTACGCTGATAACGATCCAGCTCCAAAGCTTTAGATCCAACAACCTCAGAGAGCCTGCCTGAAGCAAAGCGGGTTTGAAAGTCCATTTGCCATAATCTGTCTTTAGCCGTAATAAATCCCTGTGCAAAGTAAAGGTCATAATTATTTTCAGCGAATATGTGGGGTATCATCTGATCATCAAATCTGATTTCAATACTCCCCCTCAATCCTTCAACCTGGATAAGTTTTTCATTATCCGGTTGCCTCTTTTCGGCATTTGTCCAAAAACCCTGAAATGGACTTAGGAATTTAGCCAGAGGTGGGATATCGCCAAATTTTGTGTTTAGTACAATGATTAGAACAACCGCAAATAAGCCTGATATTGCTGATTTAATTATTTTCATATAGTTAAATTATCATTTAAATATGTTAAAAATTAACACGTTTATCAAAAGATTGTTCTGTTTGAAAAATTAATGTATTCTCTCCATTTTATCATTTAAATGAGTAATATCTCATTTATTTGCTATGCAAGCATAAAAAATATTGTACTCGCTTGTTTATTATTAGTTAATGCATTAATTTTATTAGTATTCTTCTTACCAATTATTAAATCTGAGAATTATGAACAGAATTTTTACCCGTTTAACCAGTATTCTGGTCGTTTTGGGCTTTACTATTTCAATGGCATTTGCTCAGAATACAAGCATTTCCGGAATAGTGAAAGATAAGTCTTCTAATGAAGCCCTGCCAGGTGTTGCCATTACAGTTAAAGGCAAAAGCATCGGAACATCAACAAATAATGAAGGAAGATTTTCTTTATCTACTTCAGAGAGTACCCCCTTTACAATTGTAATAAGTTATTTAGGTTACAGAACCATTGAGCAACAAATCACAGGTTCTGTTTCAGATTTAGTAATTGCTATGGAAGCTCAGGCTATTTTAGGTCAGGAGGTAGTTGTTGCTGCATCCCGTACTCCTGAAAGAATTCTGGAATCACCGGTTTCCATTGAAAGGGTGGGATTAGCAACAATCAGAGAAACTGCTTCAGCAACTTTTTATGATGCATTAAGTAATTTAAAGGGTGTTGAGATGAGTGCTCAGAGTTTGACATTTAAATCAATTAATACCCGGGGATTTAACGCTAATGGAAATACCCGTTTTAATCAGTATGTTGATGGAATGGACAATCAGGCTCCGGGTCTCAATTTTGCTGTTGGTAATATTATTGGTATTTCTGAACTGGATCTGGATAATGTTGAACTTCTGCCCGGTGCTTCCTCTGCTCTTTATGGAGCAGGTGGTATCAATGGAACCATGCTGATGAATTCCAAAGACCCTTATACAACACAAGGGGTTAGTTTTTCGATTAAATCGGGACTTAATCATGTGAATGATCCGATGCAATCATCGGCACCATTCAGAGAGGCTGCTGTCAGGGTTGCAAAGGCCTGGAATAAATTTGCATTCAAAACTACTTTATCGTTTCTTCAGGCAGATGATTGGCAGGCAGGAAATTATTCAAACTTTGACCGTACTTCACGTACTTTCAAATCAGGAGACAGAAGCTCAGATCCTAATTATGATGGAATTAATATTTATGGTGATGAAGTTAGTCAAAATATGCGTAATGTGGCCAGTTCTGTTCAATCTGCTACCAATGCAGGTGTTGCAGCAGCTACAGGAGGTGCTATTCCGAATATTATCGGAATGATTAATGCATCTTTACCTGTAACAGCAACTCCTACCCAGATCGGGGCTTTTCTTGGGGCTTTTCCGGCGGCGTTAAGACCAACTATTCAAAATGTTCTTCCATTTAATTTTGGCTTGAGATCAGGATTAATACCAGATCAGGCTGTTTCACGTACCGGATATATGGAAAAGGGCCTGGTTGACTATGATACCAAGTCGATCAAAACGTCGACCTCATTTCATTATAAGCTAAGCAAGTCGCTTAATGCTACTGCACAGGCAAACTGGGGTTCTGGTACTTCTGTTTATACGGGTTCTGACCGTTATTCGTTGCGAAACTTTAGTATCGGACAATATAAACTTGAGCTGAAAGGTAAAGAGTTTATGCTGCGTGGATATACCACTCAGGAACGTTCAGGTGATTCATATATTTCTTCAATTCTGGGAAGTTATATTAATGAGGCCTCAAAGGCTAGTACTACCTGGTTCCCTCAGTATATCGGGAATTATGTGGGTGCACGCTCAGGCGGTGCAACAGATGCTCAGGCTCATACTATGGCCCGTACTGTTGCAGACCAGGGAAGGTTTGAGCCCGGATCACCTCAATTTGCAGCTGCCAAAGAAAAGATCATGAATACAACGATCAGTTCAGGCCTTGGAGCAAAATTTGATGATAAGACAAACCTGTGGCATTACGAGGGGATGTATAATTTTACTAATGCTTTGAAAGAGGCAGTTGAATTGCAGATAGGTGCTTCATACAGAAGATATGATCTGAATTCTGCAGGAACAATTTTTGATGACCTTAACCGTAAAATTGATATCGATGAATATGGTGCATTTGTTCAGATGGGCAAAAAGCTTGGGGATGTTTTTAAACTGACTCTGTCAGGTCGCTATGATAAAAATGAAAATTTTGATGGGCGTTTTACACCAAGGGTAACTGGCGTTTATACGGTGGCTCCAAATAATAATATCCGATTATCCTATCAAACAGGTTATCGTAATCCAACCACACAGAACCAATATATTGATTTGTCGGTTGGAGGAGGTTCGACAAGGTTAATTGGAGGGCTCCCGGGAAGTCTGACCAAATATAACCTTTATGTAAATAAACCATATACAGATGTCAGTTATCGTAGTTTTCTTGCTTCAGCAGCAGCTGGCTCCCCAAATCCAACATTGTTAAAAACCTATACTTTTGATTCTAAGGGTGTAAAGCCGGAGAGCGTCAAAGCATTTGAGTTAGGCTACAAAGGATTATTAGGTAGTAATGTTCTTATTGATGCTTACGGATATTTTAATACTTATGAAAATTTTGTAACTGCGGTTGAAGTCTTTCAGCAGAATGGCACTTCCTTCACAAAATTCGGAGTTCCTGTAAATGCAGAAGGTAAGGTTACTTCTTATGGAACCGCATTAGGTATTGACTATCTTATCGGAAAATTTAATCTAAGTGGAAATATTTCTTATAATCAGATTGGCGATATTCCTGCTACTTATGTGAATGATTTTAATACTCCAAAGATTCGGTACAATCTTGGATTAAGTAATCGTAATGTTGCTAAAAACGTAGGAATGAATATCACATATCGCTGGCAGGATTCATTCTACTGGACATCTTCATTTGCATCAGGTGATGTACCTGCTTTCGGAACAGTAGATGCTCAGGTAAATTTAAAAATTCCATCAGTGAAAGGAATGGTCAAAATAGGTGCTTCAGATTTGTTTAATAAATACTATTTCACTTCTTATGGAAATCCTGCAATGGGAGGTATGTACTATGTTGGATTTACCTTTAATCAATAATATTAGTTCATTTCAATAGTCTGAAACCTGTTAGTATTGTTTTATTGAATGATGAGTCCTGTTCTGTTAACCTGGAACGGGACTTATTTGTTAAAGTCTGTCCTCTAATTCGATTTTTATTTCTAACTATGCTACTGAACTGTAATTTTGTTTATTAATACCTGCCGTAATTTCATAATCCGGTTATTAGCTTGAATCAGTAAAATTCCGGCAAAATGAATCTTTATCTTTTTATTACATTAAATGAATATGGAAGTTAGTAAGGATCCCCTAACAGTGCCGCAAGAGAGTTATGATCAGGAAGGGGATATGCAGCACTTAAACAATCCGATTGTGGGGCTGGAGCCCATTGTTAAAAAGTATCTTTCGTCTGTTAGGTCATACAGACAGAATAATTCCAGTTTTTATTTTTCAGATGGAACTGCCGAGGTAGAAATAAAGGTTATCAGTGATGAGATAATAAGGGTGAGGTTAGCTCCTCAGGCTACATTTCTGGAAGACTTTTCATATGCGATCAGTAATCATGAACTTAGCTCATCAGGTTTTTCATGTAAAGAAACTGAAAATAGTTTCAGAGTTGAAACAAATACAGTTACCTGCGTAATCAATAAGAGTAATTTTCTCATCTCTTTTGAGAATATTAATGGAAGTCTGATCAATGAAGATTTGCATCCGATCCATTGGGAAGAGAATGTTGATTATGGAGGTTACTATGTGTACACAACAAAAAAGTGTCAGGAGCAGGAAAATTTTTATGGGTTGGGTGATAAATCGGGCGACTTTAACCTGAGAGGAAACAGATATGTAAACTGGAATACTGACGCCTATTCTTTTGGTAAAGATCAGGATCCTTTATATCGGACAATTCCTTTCTACATAGGTTTACATAGTGGGATGAGCTATGGGATTTTCTTTGATAATACATTCAAAAGCCATTTTGATTTTGCCCATCAGGAACCTGATAAAGTAAGTTTCTGGGCTGATGGTGGTGAAATGCAATATTATTATATCCATGGCCCCCATATGATGGATGTAGTGAAGCGTTATCATAGTTTGACAGGAACCCATGGAATGCCGGCTAAATGGGCCCTGGGCTTTCATCAATGTCGTTGGAGCTATTATCCTGAGGCAAAAGTAAAGGATATTGCACGTAATTTTCGGGAGCGCAGAATTCCTTGTGATGCGATCTATCTTGATATTGATTATATGGATGGTTATCGTTGTTTTACCTGGAACAGAAAATATTTTCCAGATCCCGCCAGAATGATGAAAGAATTATCTGATGATGGATTTAAAACGGTTGTAATTATTGATCCAGGTATTCGGGTGGACGAAAACTACAGGATATTCAGTGAAGGAAAACAAAATAACTACTTCTGCAGGCGTTGTGATGATTATTTTATGGAAGGACATGTATGGCCCGGTAGATGCCAGTTTCCGGATTTTACAAATCCTAAGGTTCGTGATTGGTGGGGGGGATTATTCAATGAGCTGCTTGATGCCGGAGTAGCCGGAATTTGGAATGATATGAATGAGCCTGCTGTATTTGGGGCAGGAACTTTTCCGGTAGATGTTCGACATAATTACGATGGTTATCACGGGTCACATCGCAAAGCTCATAACGTTTACGGAATGCAGATGGTTCGTTCAACTTTTGAAGGATTAAGAAAGCTTCGAAAAAATAAACGTCCGTTTACCATTACCCGTGCGGGTTATTCAGGAGTTCAGCGCTATTCTTCTGTTTGGACCGGTGATAATGTTGCGACTTGGGAACATCTTAAAATTGCTGTAATTCAATGCATGAGATTATCTGTTTCGGGTATTTCTTTTTGCGGTTCTGATATAGGAGGATTCAGTGGTGAACCTGATGCAGAATTATTTGCCAGATGGATACAGATGGGAGTTTTCTCCCCTTTGATGCGGGCTCATTCAGCCGGTGATACTTCTGAACGTGAACCATGGAGTTTCGGTAAGGAATATGAAGATATTAACCGGAAGTTTATTGAACTCAGATACAGGCTATTGCCATATATTTATTCTGCATTCTGGGAACATCATTATCATAATTTCCCAATACTACGACCTTTGGTAATGCATGAACAGGATAATATTGATACGCATTATATTCAGGATATTTTCACCTTTGGGGATAAGATACTGGTGGCTCCGGTAACCGAGCAGGGTTCCAGAAGTAAAGATGTTTATTTGCCTGCAGGGAAATGGTTTAATTACTGGACTCATGAGCCTTTTGAGGGAGGGCGTATTCATCAAATCGAGGCACCTGTTGACTCAATGCCAATATTTGTAAAGGCTGGTTCAGTAATTCCTGAAGCACCTTTGATGCAGTATGTTGGAGAGTTTGATATTGATGCATTAATTTTTCAGGTCTATTATTCAGATTATGAGGTAAACTCGTTTTATTTTGAAGATCATGATGATACTTTCGCCTACGAACAAAATATCTATCTCGAAAAAAAGTATGTGGTGAATGGTAATTCCGAATCTATGAGTATCGTACAAAGTATTGAAGGCTTATTCACACCGCGTTATGAGACGTACGATCTGAAAATTATTGGATTGCCATTTAATCCAGGTAAAGTAATTATAGATGAAAAAGAATACGAAGGAGATCTTTCATTTGATGAGCTGAAAAGAGTTAGGATAAGTACAGGTAAGAATTTCAGACGGATAGAGATATATGCCTGACCATCGTTAAATCTTAACCAGAAGACTAATACATCGTTATGTCCAAAAACAAGAGTACAAAGATAATCGATATTGCTTCTGGTCAGAATTCAGAAGGATGGTATTCGCGTTTTACTGATTTTGATATTAGTCTTTTCAGAACCGGTAAGCATTACAAGTTATATGAAAAGCTGGGTTCTCATGTGGTTGCTCATCAGGGAGTCGCCGGTACGTATTTTGCT
>JBAZHY010000094.1:0-6788 GCA_041652175.1 Pedobacter sp. | reverse complement strand
GGAGGTAGTATTTCTGGAAAAAGATCATCCCGTACTGAACTACCCAAACAAAATTACTTCTAAAGATTTTGAAGGCTGGATTCAGGAAAGAGGTTTGTACTTTACCAATTCCGCAGATCCAAAATATAATCGTATACTAAGTATGCACGATCAGGGTGAAAGCCCTAAAGACGGTTCACTTCTGGTTAGTAATTTTGGAAAAGGACGTTTTGTTTATACATCTTTAGCATTCTTCCGGGAATTACCTGCGGGAATACCCGGAGCATACAGATTATTTGTAAATTTGATCACATTAAATAAGGGTAATTAATATGAAGACTCAAAACAATCATCGGGCTTATAGTGCTTATTATGTTGTTCCGGCTGTATTATGCGGAATTGCTACTGCCTGTTTAGTAACCGGATCAGTTGGCTATATGGTGTTGGGAGCAATTCTCGGACTGCTTACCGCAGGATTCTGGATTAATGTTGTTCAGCATGGTGAAGAAGCCTGATCAGGATCTTCCACCATTCGTAAAAACTTGGAACCAGTTTTATTATCTTCTGATAATATGGCTGGTTCTCCTTATCGTATCTTTCTATCTGTTCACTAAAACATTTGAATGAGCGGATTAGACTGGTTAGTACTTTTTATTACCCTGCTTGTCATAGTCATCTATGGCATATACAAAAGCCGGGGAACGGAAAATATCGAAGGATATCTTCTGGGTAACCAATCGTTTCCATGGTACAGTGTTACGCTGTCGGTAATGGCTACTCAAGCCAGCGCAATCACATTTCTTTCTGCTCCCGGACTTGCATTTTCTTCGGGAATGTCTTTTGTACAGTTTTATTTCGGCTTACCTCTGGCAATGATTGTACTCTGTGTTACCTTCGTTCCAATTTTTCACAGGCTGAAAGTTTATACTGCTTATGAGTTTCTGGAAAACCGGTTTGACTTAAGAACAAGAGCGTTAACGGCATTTTTATTCCTTGTTCAACGGGGGCTTTCAACCGGAATTACTATTTATGCTCCTTCGATTATACTGTCGACTATACTGGATATTGATACCACTTATACCACTCTTTTTATTGGTGGTTTAGTGATCAGCTATACTGTTTATGGCGGAACAAAAGCCGTTTCCTACACACAGATGCTACAGATGTCGATCATTTTTTCAGGACTCTTACTGGCCGGAATCCTGGTTGTTAAACTGCTTCCCGATAGTATTGGATTTGGAAAAGCCCTGCAAATTGCAGGTAAAATGGGCCGAACGAATGCCATTGACTTCAAATTCGACTGGAATAACCAATATACCGTATGGAGCGGTCTGATTGGTGGTTTTTTTCTTCAACTATCCTATTTTGGAACAGATCAAAGTCAGGTTGGGCGCTATTTAACAGGTTCATCCATCGGACAAAGCCGATTGGGTTTACTCATGAACGGACTGGTAAAAATACCGATGCAATTTCTGATCCTGATGATTGGAGTACTTGTATTTACTTTCTATCAATATCAGCAACCACCGATATTCTTTAACAGTTATGAACTGGGAAAGCTTGAAAAAAGTGAATATAAAGAAGACTTAAACAGAATTAAAAGTGATTATTCCAATGCCTTTATTGAAAAACAGGCACAAATTAATATTCTGGAAAAAGCTCTTGACAGGAAAGATGAACAGGCCATAAATACCCAGCGAAGCATCCTGGAGCAAGCAGATCAAAAAACCAAAGCTATCCGTCAGCAGGCAGTTGATCTGATGAAGAAAAATGATCCTGAAGCAGATACCAATGATAATAATTATGTTTTCCTGAGCTTCGTAACCAAATATTTGCCACAGGGGCTTATCGGATTACTGATTGCTATCATTTTTCTGGCTTCTATGGGATCAACTGCAGGAGCATTAAACTCACTCGCATCAACCACAGTAATTGATATTTATAAAAGATTGATCAATAAAGATGCATCAGATGAAAAATATCTTTCAGTTTCGCGATGGGCAACTGTTATATGGGGTATCTTCTGTATTCTGATGGCTTTATATGCCAGCGAGATGGGAAATCTTCTGGAAGCGGTAAATATTCTGGGATCGCTCTTTTACGGTACAATACTCGGAATTTTTATAGTTGCCTTTTATTTCAAGTCAATAGGAGGTTCTGCCACCTTCTACGCAGCTATCATTACAGAGGTCATTGTATTCAGCTGTTGGTTAATGAACCTTATGGCTTTCTTATGGCTGAATGTAGTGGGTTGTATACTGGTGGTGCTCATCGCTTTGATATTGCAAAAATTTCAAAAAAACAGCTCAAAAACCTCTCCGGCTTTGAACGCATAAAGGCCGACTAACCACAGAATTGAATCAGGTTCTGGGAACAATTGCCACAGTAAGCCTGCTTACACAATTCATTTTTCCCTTGTCATCATATAGTTTAATATCCCAGACATGGGTTTTACCTCCAATATGTATTGGTTTACAAATGCCTGTTACAAAC
Source organism: Pedobacter sp. (assembly GCA_041652175.1). GTDB lineage: Bacteria > Bacteroidota > Bacteroidia > Sphingobacteriales > Sphingobacteriaceae > Daejeonella. The sequence goes on along the minus strand of JBAZHY010000094.1, from coordinate 4,316 downwards.
CCTGATTTAACAGGCCTGAGATGATTGGCATTAACCTCAAGCCCGACACCAATATACTTTTCTGAATTAATTATAAGATTTGATGCTACACTCCCCAATGTTTCGGCAAGCACAACAGATGCACCTCCGTGCAAAATACCGTAAGGTTGATGGGTTTTTTCATTGACCGGCATCCGGGCTGAAATAAAATCAGCGCCAATTTCCATAAATTCTATCCCCAGAACTGCACCGATATGGCTTTTCGGACGATTATTAAGCTCTTCAGTACTATATTCCTTCGGCCAGATCATAAATATTTCTCCTGTAAAATCCGGCGATGATGGTTCAGATGGCCGGCTATAATAAATAACAGGGCCCTTGCACTGATGGGTTTTTCATTGGCAACTCCTGTTCTGCTCAGTTCTTCTTCATTCAATGTATTAATCAGGAACATATTTGCTTTTCTTACTGAAGCAAATTCATCGGCCATACTGCTCAGACTACGGTCTGAAAAATGTGCATTGGCTACATAATAGTTTTCTTCAAATCCGGCAAGCGGAGTGGCATCATTACGCGAAATTCTAAGCAAACGATACGCCATGATGCGTTCCGTATCAATCACATGACCAACAAGCTCCTTTATTGTCCATTTACCTTCAGCATAAGCATATGAAGCCTTTGCTTCAGGAATACCCTTTAAAAATAAAGGAAAAGACTCAGCCTGATGTTCAAGCTCTGTCAGTGCATCATCATTTACGGTATCGATGTATCCCTTATAAAACAAAGGATATTCATCAGCTTTCGGTCGGTTCATAAGTTAAATCACTTTTTAGTACAATCCTGAAGGTAGTTCCTTTTCCAATTTCAGACTCCCTGACAAAAACATTCCCCCTGTGATAGTTCTCAATTATCCTTTTGGTTAATGAAAGTCCCAGCCCCCAGCCCCTTTTACGTGTAGTATAGCCCGGCTGAAAAACTGTGTCAAAATTACCTCTTGGAATACCTGTACCGGTGTCTGAAATATCTAAAAATACTTGTTCCCTAACCAGATTTTCCTTGATCTCAATTCTGATGGTGCCAGTACCCTCAATAGCATTAACTGCATTTTTCAGAATATTCTCAATAACCCAGTCAAACAAAGGTACATTAATCAATGCTTCAACCTGTTTATCGCCTGTCACAATAAATTCAATTTTGTCTGTTACCCTCACCCTGAAATAGTTAACAAACTCATCTACCACATCATAGACAACATGATTATGTAATACCGGTTTGGAACCAATTTTCGAAAAACGATCAGCAACCGTTTCAAGCCGTTTTACATCGTTTTCCATCTCCATGATCAGAGGATCATCGCTCACATTAAACTTTGATTTCAAGAGCTCTACCCATGCCATAAGAGAGGATATCGGTGTACCCAGCTGATGGGCAGTTTCTTTTGCCAGGCCCACCCATACCTGATCCTGTTCTGATTTTCTGGATGAACTGAAAACCCCGTAAGCTACCAGCAGAAAAATTGCAATAACAGAAAGCTGGACATAAGGGAAAGCCCTCAGTTCGATAAGCAGCTCAGAATCCTTATAATAAACAAACCATTTTTCGTCATCACGATTGTTCAACTCCAGAATGATGGGATCAGGATGCTGTTTTTTCATCTCCCGGAGCTGCCTTTTGAAATATTTAGGATCATACTTTCTGGTGCTGTCAGCATCCAGATCAAAATTGGTTTTAGTACTATCCAGTCCGCGCCAGGTAATGATATTCTCTGCCGAGTCCACTACAATTGCCGGGACAGCCAAACTATCCCTCATGCTGTAAATGAAGGTGATATATTCATCGTTTACATCTGGCATGGCAACAATATTGCGGGTACTTTTAGCCCAAAGCTCCGCCCTTGTACGCTCTGCTGCCGATATATTTTTAACCAAATAATTGGTATACCATAGCGATGCCCCTACAATTACGATTGCAAATGCGAGTAAGATAAATTTCCAGCGGCGTTTCCGTTCGTATGGATTCATATTTTAAGCAAATTACAAAAGGAAACTGAAAGTGAAAACGGATATTTTACCACAGATCAGAACTGAATGGGATATAAGGATTTATCTTTTATAAACTGAGATTGTTGCTGATAAAGTGTTTAATAAAAAATATGGCTCTAAATATTTTAATCCTCAAAATTCAGCTGATCATAACAGAGGGTAAGCAATAACTCATCACAATATTCTAACTTTGCACCATGACAAAAAAAGTTAGAGTAAGATTTGCACCAAGCCCTACCGGAGGCTTGCATCTTGGCGGAGTACGAACTGTTCTTTTTAATTACTTATTTGCCCGCAAGCATGGGGGTGATTTTATTTTAAGAATAGAGGATACAGACCAAAGCCGTTATGTGGAAGGTGCAGAGCAATACATTCTTGATTGTCTGGCCTGGTGCGGACTAAATCCGGATGAAGGACCCCTGAATGGTGGCCCCTTTGCACCATACCGTCAGAGCGAACGTAAAGAGAACTACAGAAAATATGCTGAACAGCTTATTAATAATGGCTATGCTTATTATGCTTTTGATACTCCTGAAGAACTTGAACAGCAGAGACAGATCACAGCAAATTTTCGCTATGGACTTGAAAACCGTCTTGGATTGCGTAACTCCCTGACCCTACCTGTCGAAGAAACAAAAGCCCTGCTTGAACAGGGAGTTCCACATGTGATCCGCATTAGGATCCCGGCTGATGAGGTCATACAATTTCATGATATGATCCGCGGCGATGTAAGTTTTGACACCAATCTTGTTGACGATAAAGTATTATTAAAAGCTGATGGCATGCCAACCTATCATCTGGCAGTTGTTGTGGTCGATTATCTGATGAAAATCAGTCACGCCTTCAGGGGTGAAGAATGGCTGCCATCCGCGCCGGTACATATTCTGCTTTGGGAATATCTCGGCTGGAAGAAAGATATGCCTGAATGGGTGCACCTGCCACTTATCCTTAAACCGGATGGTAATGGTAAATTAAGTAAACGCGATGGCGATCGTCTGGGATTCCCTGTATATGCTATGAACTGGAAAGATCCGAAAACCGGCGAAACTACACGTGGATTCCGTGAAATGGGTTATCTGCCGGAAGCATTCATTAATATGCTTGCACTTTTGGGCTGGAACGACGGTACCGATCAGGAAATCTTCAGCATGGATGAACTGATTGACAAATTCAGTATTGAGCGTGTGAGTAAGGCAGGAGCAAAATTCGATTTTGAAAAGGCGAAATGGTTTAACCATGAGTACATTAAGAAGTATCAAGTAGTAAGTATCAAGTATCAGGTACTTGAAATTCTGAAAGCTAAAGGCATACAAATTCAGGATAATGAATATTTTGAAAAAGTGCTTGAAACAGTAAAAGAACGCATGACCTTCCTTCAGGATTTCTGGGAACAGGCATCTTTCTTCTTTGACCAACCTGAATCTTATGATCTGAATGCTGTTAAGCCTAAATGGTCTGATGCTAAAACAGAGTTTTTTAATGAGCTAATTAAAAAATACGAAACAGAAGCCTGGGAAGCTGTCGGGCTGGAAACAGCTTTTAAAGCCCTTGCAGATGAAAAAGCAATTAAACCCGGCGAGCTGATGTTACCATTCAGGGTTATGCTGGTTGGGGGCAAGTTTGGTCCGGGAGTGTTTGATATTGCTAAACTGCTTGGAAAGGAAGAAACTTCACTGAGGATTTCAAAGGCCCTTATTGCCTTTACAGCAGAATAAATTACGAACAATATATTCAGGATCAGGGAAAAACCCATACCCGAATGCAGTAAAAATCTATTCAAAAACTCCTGAATGAATAATTTTTTATAACTTAAACTAACATATTTTAAGAATATGAAGTGGTTAGGCAGACGCGGCAGCGGAAATATTGATGACAGACGTGGTATGAGCGGTGGCGGAATAGCCATTGGCGGCGGTACAATCATCCTCATTATCCTCGGTTTATTATTTGGTGAAGATCCACAGTCACTTTTGAATCAGGTAACTCAGAATCAACCTGCTCAAACAGAAGGAAAGACCGGTTCGCCACAGGATGATGCCGGTAGATTTGCTGATGTGGTTTTGGGAGATACCGATGAACTATGGACAGAAGTATTCCTTGAAAACGGAAAGCAGTATGAAAGGCCAACTATGGTTCTTTTCACTGATCAGGTAGCTTCTGCCTGCGGATCGGCAAGTTCAGCTACCGGACCGTTTTATTGTCCTTCAGACGGGAAAATCTATATTGATCTTTCCTTTCAGGAAGAACTGAGGAACAGATTTGGTGCAGGCGGCGATTTCCCGATGGCCTATGTTA
>JBAZHY010000093.1:0-6812 GCA_041652175.1 Pedobacter sp. | reverse complement strand
ACTGACCCCCATCAAGGCTCTCAAAATATAAAGCTGATCGAAGGTGGTGGCATAACTCATTGCAAAGGTTACTGCCGACCATACAAATAAACTCCCTATAATGATCCGTTTACGACTAAATCTATCAGCAATGATCCCTGAAACCGGACTCATAAAGCCATAAATCCATAAGAATATTGCCATGAGATATCCAAAGTTTGTGGCTGACTGCAGCTCTACGATATCAACCTCCATAGCAGGCTTCATGGTTGAGAGCATCTGCCGGTCCATATAATTCAGCAGGGCTACCACCCAAAGCAGGGCTACGAGAATCCAGGGATAATTTTTTGAGTAGTTCATTGAAATATTTTATAGAATTATTTAATCGTCCCCAGAAAGATAGAGGGGTCGCGTACACCCGGTTTAATTTCGCCGTTCGACAAGATAACTTCTTCGCCCCATTTGGCGGCGGTGGTAGTTACTTTCGCAGGAAATGGCAGTTCACCAATCTTTGACCAGGTGTTTTGATGAGTGTCATAAACCAGTATGCCTTTGTAAAAGCCTTTATGTTCTGTAATTAGTTTATTTTTAGCAGCTATGAGTTCTGCTTTCTGCTCTGCAGAACCCGCATTCGCAATCTCGGCTAAATAGCTTTCTATCCGGTGGAATATCACTCCATTGTCGCCTCCCATAATAAGTAAATAACGTTTGGCTATGGATACACCGGTACCTGCAGAAAAATTGCTGATCTGTTTCCCATCGGATATGTCTGCCCCTCTGGTCCAGGATTTATTGTTAAGGCTATAAACATATAAGCCGGAGTGCAGATCACTTATTCCCGAAGGATTTTTAGACCGGCCACCAACTACATAAATATTTATGCCCTCAGGGCCTTCTTGAGCAATAGCAACCGTATTGGCAAGCGCTTTTGGTAAAGGAGGGAGCTGTTTCCAGACCGGTGATTCTGTGTCAAGATCCAGACTGAGAAACATGGAGGATGAATTGGTTAAGCCATCCCCTCCAAGGGCGTAAACAGTATTTCCTATGGATAACAATGCGATATTAGTTAAAGGAAGAGGGAGGGAGGCTAAGCTGCGTATTTCAACTTCTTTTCCTGAGGGGCTGATCTTTAGCAGAAAGGTTTTGTCGGATAAGCCATTATCGTTCTCTCCGCCGGCATAAACAATACCCTGCGGGGTGCTGGTCATGCCACAATAAGCAATGGGTTCGGGCAGTTTTACTTTAAGCTCTTTATTCCAGCTATATTCACCATTCTGTTTTTGCAGAATTTGAATGTTGTCGGAATAATATTTCCTTCCGCCTTCCCAGGGCATTTTATCAGGGAAGTTTGCTCCGCCGGCCACCATAAAAGAGGATCCGTATACGGCATTGATTGCTCCGGCAACACCGATGGATGGATTTCCGTTTTCCTGAGGGAGGGTGGCCAGTCTTTTCCATTCTATAGCCTCTAAAGCTGGATTTAGCGCGCACGACGCAGTATTTAATAACATAATGACTATGGAAAGGGGGAAAAAATGTTTCATTTTTAAACTGATTACTCAGTAATTAATGATTTGAATTGATCGTAATCCAGTTTTTGTACATCGGCTTTGAATGACTCAAACTGGCTTGCATTCATATTGCTGACGGGGAGTCTGAATTCACCGCAGTCAATACCTGTTAATTTCATGTAGGCTTTACCTACCGAAATACCGCCATATTTGCCGAGAAGCCGGATCATATCGATCGATTTTTGCTGAAGCTCGAATGCCTGCTGCAGGTCGTTCCTGTTGAATGCATCAATGAGTGAATAATAAAGCGGGGCAGCGTAGTTATAAGTACTTCCTACAGCTCCTTTACTACCTAAAGCCAGTGCAGATAGCATGTTTTCATCACGGCCCCACAGCATATCATATTTCCGGTCGCTGAAACTCATACATGACTGGAAATCCATGAAGTCTTCGTGAGTATATTTTATTCCGGCGAAATTCGGGATCTTACCATCAATTGCTTTTAAAAGATCGAACATAGTAATGTTTACACCTGTTAAAACCGGGATATGGTAGTAATAGAAAGGCATTTCAGGTACACTATCGGCAATAGTCTTACAACAAGCTGCAAGCATTTCTGCATTGGCAGGTTTGAAATAAAAGGGGGCAGTAAACGAAACCGCATAAATGCCGGCATCACGCGAATGCTGAGCAAGCTCAATACAATCAGCAATACAGGTTCCTCCAAGGAACATCATTACTTTAAAATCATTATCGTGTTTTGAACACTCAGCCCAGGCTGTGGCCACTTTCTTTTTCTCCTGCAAAGTCAGGGAAACACCTTCACCGGTTGAACCACAGATAAAAGCTCCGGTCACTTTATTATTCTTTAAGAATTTATAATATGCCGGAATGATCTCAAGGTTTACATTACCCTGAGCATCCATTGGTGTAAATGGAGCGGAAATTAAGCCCTCCAAATGATCGAATTTCATATATTTTTTGTTTGAATTGTATAATTTTAAGCTTTGATAACAGAGGATAAGCTGTCTGGAAAACCTTCCGGTTTTGGAACAGACTAAATTCTTCTTATCAAAACTGAAGAAAAATTTCAGAGAAAGAAGAATTTATCCTCCTTTCCCTGAAATTGTAATCAGTATTTAGGGTTTAGTAGTCGCGTAACCGGGAGTCTGGTTAACCAGCGGGTCGTTGGTCCAGATCGCACGTTCAATCGGCCAGAGAACCTTAAACGTTTCTGTGCCTTTATTTAATACACCATACGGATGATTAGAAGAAATGAATACCAATGGGTCAGTACCCACCTTCATTCTGCGTAAATCATACCAGCGTTTTCCTTCGAAAACAAACTCCTTGCTGCGTTCAGCAAAGATGGCCAGTTCATTTGCATCTTTGCTGCCACTTACAAAAGGAGTAGGGTCTGCAGCAGGCGAGAAGGCCCTGTCACGGATTTGCTTAATATAACTTGCAGGGTTTCCTCCTTCAGCATTGGTAATCTCGGCAAGCATTAACAACCTGTCGGCTTCACGATAAACCGGCCAGTCATCTGTAAAATACTTTTTGTTGGTTGTAGTAGCCGGATCAGGTCCGATAAACTTAACCAATGCCGTATTTTTAATGGTTACACGATATGGCGTAACAGAAGTATTAACCTTATAATAGTCATAGAAGGTTGCATTTCTGCGATTATCAGCTAACTGATAGGTCTGGAATAACTCAAATGTATATCCATAACGCTGGATAATCTGCTGTGAGTTAGTCTGGGCGATTTTTAAAGGATCAACCAGGAAATTTCCTGCTCCGGCACTTGCTGTAGAATCTTTGTAATGTTGTCCGTCAAAATTAAAGGTAGAGTACAAAAAGGCACCTACGCTCGGCATTTCTGCTTCTCCAACATTGAAGCGAATGGCAAAAATAATCTCATTGTTATTCTTTTGTTTGAACACATTTGCAAAGCTGGTATTCGTTCCGCTAAGTAAACTGGCTCCGCTAACTGCATTTAAGGCAGTTTTTGCTTCTGCAAGATCGGCAGTTGTACCATAAACTTTAGCAGACCAGAGGTATACTTCGCCTTTCAGCATCAAAGATGCACGTGGCGACCACAGGCTTTTATCGGCAGGAGAAGCAGCTCCGGCAAATAAAGTAATCGACTTATTTACATCAGCTTTGATTACAGCCAGAACTTCAGCCTCAGTTGCACGGGCCTTACGAAGTTCAACAGGATCGGTCTTACCGTTTGAAACTTCCGGCTCCAGTCTGATCGGTACTCCGCCGTAGGTACGCAGCAAATGGAAGTAGTAATAGGCACGTAAAGCATAAGCCTGACCAAGTAAATAGTTCTTACGCGGCTCAGCCAGAAAACCTATTTTCTCAACCTCCTGAATAAACAGGTTGATCTGTAAAATCGGGCTGTAAAAGCCTGCCCAGTTACTTATTCCGGGCGAGTTCTCAGAAATATCCTGCTGAATAATCGGCAGTTCATTCAGAGAGGTGTTCTGACGATCAACATTGCTTAAACCACCACCCCGCATTTCACCTAAACGGTAGAATTGGAAGGTTTGATTTCTGAATTGAGTATGGATACCGGCCATGAAGTTGGTAACCTGCGATTCATTTTCCCAGAAGGTATTACTCCCGAAGTAATCTTCCGGCCCCAGATCAAGGGTTTTCTTACAGGAGATGGTAGTGATTATGATCATTACCATTACTATTAAATATTTTATCTTATTCATAATGCTATCATTAAAAAGTTAGATTCATTCCAAAAATTACCTGTGTTGGAATGGTATAAGCGCTGTTTTGGGTACCCGTACGTTCCGGTAAATTAAGCTGCTTGTTGGTGATATAACCCAGGTTCTGTCCGGTTGCTGTTAGCGTGAGGCCTGCGATTTTGGCTCTTTGCAGCAGTTTGGCCGGAATTGAATAGCTGAGTGAAACTTCACGGAAAGCAATGTACCCGGAGTTAACCCAAAACATATCGCTTGGCCGGTCGAAGTTTTTTGAATTCAGTTGATCTGCCCAGGTATAGCGCGGATACTGAGCACCCGGGTTTTCAGGAGTCCAGGTATTCTTTACTACTTCAGTAGCATTAAATTCTCCCTGAAAGCTTCCTAAAGCCCACATCTGCATAAAGTCCATTTGCTTGTACCCTGCAGCATAGTCAATACGGGCAAATAAACTGATCCCCTTGTATGAAAGACTGGTATTGAAACCACCTGTCCACCTTGGCATTGAACGGCCCAGACGAACCATATCACGGGTATCGATAGTATCATTACGGTCGAGATCTTTCCACATCATATCTCCGAGACGGGTGGATATGAATGTACTGTTAAGGCCTTTGGAAGAAATAAGTGCCGGACTTGCAACTTTCTTTCCTGCAGAGGCACCATACCAGACCATACCTGCGGCAAGGTCAATTTTATTGTATTTAGCAAGATCATCGGCAGTGCGGATCAAACCTTCACTCACAAATCCATAAATAGCACCGGGTTCTTGTCCTTCCTGTAATCCTTCAACCCAGATGAGTCTTCCGGTACCCGGATCGTAAACCTGTCTTCCACCCTGACGATTGTTTTCATTGCCGTTGAAAGGCAATTGGAGAACCTTGTTTTTATTCCAGGCTCCGTTAAGTCCGATCTGCCAGGTCAGGGCTTTATCGCGGATTACCTTATAGTTAACCTCAAGTTCAACGCCCTGATTGCTCATACTACCATTATTGGTACGTACTGAACTGACACCCGATGAAGTTGGAAGAAGTACGTTAGCCAGCTTATCAGTAGTTTCTCTTTTGTAAACGGCAGCTGAGGCATAGATCCTGTTATTGAAGAGCCCCATATCCACACCTGCTTCAATAGTGTTTGATTTTTCCCACTTTAAGCCCGGGTTAGCTGCCGAGTTCAGGAAACCAACGGTTCCGTTATAAGCAGTTTGCGGACCGTATGAACCCTGTAGCTCATAAAGACCGATTGCATTGGAAGTACCGATACCGATATTTCCATTTTTACCCCAGCTTGCTCTTAGTTTTAAGAATGAAAGCCAGTCTTTAGTGTTCGCCATGAAACCCTCATTTGAGGCAATCCAGCCTAATGAGAATGCAGGGAAGGTACCAAACTGATTATCACCAATCAATCTTGAGAATCCATCCCTTCTGACAGTAAATGTAGCCAGGTATTTATTATCATAATCATAATTTGCAGTCAGGAATGAGGACAGGATCCGTTCTCTGCCATGATATGAATCAATACTTCTTGCACCTACACCGGCAACATCAGTAACAGTTAATCCTAAATCCTGGAAATCATCCGTAGGAGCGAGACGTCCGCTGGCATTGAGACCGTGATTATAATAGTTAAAATATTCAAAACCTGCGATTGCCTCGATGTGATTCTTACCTAAGAAATCTTTCTTATAGTTGGCAATAGCGTTATAGGTTTCGCGGGTAACGCGATCAAAGCCGGCACTTGAGCTCCGATCCCTGTTCCAGCCTGTAGCAGTATTGGTACGGCTCATGATACCGGTCCTGAAATCTTTGTTGAAGTTTTCGAATACCTCTTCCTCATAGTATAAGGTACCTCCGACTTTCACAAACAAATCTTTCATTAAATTCACTTTGAAGCTTTGATTCATAATGAACTTGTCATTCTGGTTAAAGCGCTTGTATTTATCAATATTGATGATCGGATTACCATCAGAGGCATCCCTTCCCAGCAATAGCACGCCATCCATATTAGTAGCGCGCAGGGTAGGAGGGGCAGAAAGCATACGGCCCCAGTAATTGCCCTCTCCATTGTTCAGGGATTGATCCCTCCAGTTGGCTTTTAAATACTGAAGTCCGCTTTCAGATTTCAGCCATTCTTTAATTTTATAGTCGCCGTTAATCGTAAAGTTCAGACGACGATAGAAAGTCTTAAGGGATAAACCATTGTCATTGAAGAAGCCCAGATTAGCATAATAAGCTCCACGATCGTTACCCCCGTTCATTCCAATATTATAATCCTGTGAAATTGCATCATTATGAAGCCCGAACTTGCCATAATTAAAGTCATTATAGATCAGGTCTGCATACGTACCATTCGGATCATAAGCACCTGCTGCATTGGTAGGAACAGCATCTTTCATAATTTTCCAGCCCTGTCCGGAATTTAAAAGCTCACGGTTGACATCTGTCAGGCGCATGGTGCTCCAAACTGCCCTTGAATCGTAATTACCATCTAATATTACTCCGGCAGCGTCTTTGTACAGGTTTCCTGTACCTCTCGGACCTACAGCACCTAAGGTTGTAGCGGCCATTGTTCCGTTTTTGATTGCCTCAACTACGCCCAT
>JBAZHY010000092.1:0-6926 GCA_041652175.1 Pedobacter sp. | reverse complement strand
GGATATGTTTTTTTCCCTGCTTCTGATCCCTTCCTTAGCTGAAAGTACGGGAGATTACCTTGAGTCGGAAAGTATGTTTAAAAATATGAACTCTGCTTTGCAGATAAGTTCAACAGGCAAACTGATCGACGAGTATATAAAAGGGCAAAAGAAAACGTCTTTGGGAGCACCTGCACCCGATTTTGCATTAACAGATACCCTGGGAAAGGCCATCCCCCTTTCATCTTTAAAAGGGAAATATGTATTGCTCGACTTCTGGGCAGCATGGTGCGGGCCTTGTCGTCAGGAGAATCCTAATGTTGTAAAAGCTTTTGAAACATTTCAGGATAAAGGGTTTACCGTGTTTGGTGTTTCGCTTGACCGGGATAGAAAAAGCTGGCTCAATGCGATCAGGCAGGATAAGCTCAGCTGGCAGCATGTTTCTGATTTAAAATACTGGAATAGTGAGGCTGCAATTCTTTATGGAATAAGTAGTATCCCCCGTAATTTCCTGCTCGACCCCAATGGCAAAATCATAGGAAGGGATCTTCGCGGCGAGGATCTGATCGATAAACTGAATGAGCTTTTCCCGAAAAAGAATTGACCGGCTTTATAAATTCATCAGATCAGTTCCGATATCCGTACGGAAATAACGGGCATCAAAATAGATTCTGCCTGCATCAGCTGTAGCACACTGAACAGCGTCAAACAGGCTATCCTGTAATGAAGTGATTGCAATTACACGCCCTCCATTGCTTTTCACAACGCCATTGTCTGATTCTGTACCTGCATGAAATGCAGTTGAATATTTTAGATTTTCGATGCCTGTAATTGGTCGGCCTTTGAGATATTCTCCCGGATAGCCTCCTGCAACGATCATTATAGTTGCTGCAGTTTTATTCGAGATTTTTAGTTTCTTTTCGGATAAAGTCTGATTTGCAACCCCCTCAAAAAGATCAATCAGGTCGCTCTCAATTCTCGGTATTACACTCTCCGTTTCAGGGTCGCCCATGCGTACATTGTACTCAATTACATGCGGTTCTTTACCCTGCGGACTATCAGAAGCCATCAGACCGATAAAAATAAATCCTTTATAAGGGATATTGTCCTTTTTTAAGCCTTTAATAGTTGGGATGATGATGCGGTCTTCCACTTTTTTCATGAAAGCCTCATCCGCAAACGGAACCGGTGATATAGAGCCCATTCCTCCCGTGTTTAAGCCGGTATCACCTTCACCTATACGTTTATAATCTTTCGCTTCGGGAAGGATCTTGTATGATTCTCCGTCTGTTAACACAAATACGGAAAGTTCAATTCCGCTTAGAAATTCTTCGATGACTACGGTACTGCTCGCTTCGCCAAATTTAGCATCTGCCAGCATGGCCTTTAATTCCTTTCTGGCATCTTCCAGTGTTTCACAGATCAGTACCCCTTTCCCGGCGGCCAGACCATCAGCTTTAAGTACGATAGGCAGGGTTTGAGTTTCCAGGTACTTCAATCCTTCTTCCAGTTCTGATTTAGTAAAGGAACGGAATGCAGCAGTGGGAATTTTATGCCTGATCATAAACTGCTTTGAGAAATCCTTACTCCCTTCGAGCTGAGCCCCCTTTTTTTGTGGACCGATCACCGGAATGTCTTTCAGATCCGGATGGTTCAGAAAGTAGTCATGAATTCCTTTTACTAAGGGCTCTTCAGGTCCGACGATAAGCATATGAATATCATTTTTCAGGACGAAATCAGCAATTCCCTCAAAATCAGTAACCCTCAGGTTTACATTTTTACCATAGGCCGGAGTGCCGGCATTACCCGGAGCAATGTATAACTGAGTTAACTTAGGGCTTTGAGCCAGTTTTGAGGCGAAAGCACTTTCACGACCGCCTGAACCAAGTAAGAGGATATTCATGGTGTAAAGATAGGGTGAATTAGCTTATCAGCAAATATATCAACCGGTCAATTATCGATTTATCAGTGCAGATAACCCGATCTTTATTTGTATCCGGACAGGGTCTTTCTGGTAAATTGGATCTTTCGCTATCATTATAAATACTATTACATGAAGCACTTATCGTCTTAATTCTAATAATAATCGTAATTTTGCGCCCTGATTTATGTCAATATGACTATTATTGGGTAGTGGCGTAATTCTTGTTAATTTGATTCAAAATATTTCATATAGATGTTAGCACTTTTAAGTAAACTTTTCGGCAGTAAATCAAATCGTGATATAAAGCAGATTCAGCCTTTGGTTGAGAAAATAAAAGAAGAGTATTCTAAATTATCTTCAATAAGCAATGATGATCTGAGACAGAAAACACTTGATTTCAAGACCCGCATTCAGGAATATCTGGCCGATATTGATAAGGAGATTGCAACTGTCAGGGTTAAAGCAGATTCTGAGGATATTCCGATGAATGAGAAGACCGATCTTTATGATCAGCTTGATAAGCTTCTGAAGGACCGTGATACTGAACTTGAGAAAGTATTGATGGACATTCTACCGGAAGCTTTTGCGGTTATGAAAGAAACCGCCCGTCGTTTCACTGAGAATAAAACAATTGAAGTTACAGCTACACAGGCCGACCGGGAACTTGCTGCACGTAAGAAAAACGTATTGATACAGGGTGATAAAGCGATTCACCATAACACCTGGATGGCTGCCGGGACTGAGGTAACCTGGAATATGATCCATTATGATGTACAGCTGATTGGTGGTATTGTATTGCATCAGGGTAAAATTGCCGAGATGGCTACAGGTGAGGGTAAAACACTTGTTGGAACCCTTCCTGCATATCTTAACGCGTTATCAGGCCAGGGGGTTCATATCGTAACGGTAAACGATTATCTTGCCCGTCGTGACTCTGAATGGAATGGCCCGATCTTCGAATTCCACGGATTGACCGTTGATTGTATCGATAAGCATATGCCTAATTCTGAGGAGCGCCGTAAGGCTTATCTTGCAGACATTACCTTCGGTACAAATAATGAATTTGGTTTCGACTATCTGCGTGACAATATGACATTGAATCCGGAGAGCCTGGTTCAGCGTAAGTTGCATTTCGCAATGGTTGATGAGGTGGATTCGGTACTGATTGATGATGCCAGGACCCCTTTGATTATTTCGGGGCCTATCCCCCGTGGTGATGAGCATGAATTTTATGAATTAAAGCCGCGTATTGAGCGTTTGGTTACTGCTCAGAAGAATTTCGTTAACGGAGTATTAAATGAGGCTAAAAAACTGATCGCCGAAGGCCATACCGGTCCGCAGGAAGGCGGATTGGCTTTGTTAAGGGCTTACCGCGGATTGCCAAAGAATAAAGCGCTGATCAAATTTTTGAGTGAGCCGGGCATGAAGCAGGTGCTGACCAAATCTGAGAATCATTACATGGAAAATCAGAGTAAGGAAATGCCTAAGGCTGATGCCGAGCTTTTCTTTATAATTGATGAGAAGAATAACCAGGTAGAATTAACAGAAAAAGGGATTGAACTGATTACCACAACCGGAGAAGATCCGCATTTCTTTGTTATGCCGGATGTGGGAACTGAGATTGCTGAACTGGAAAAGTCAAGCCTGTCTACCGAAGAAAAAATAGAAAAAAAGGATCAGCTGATGCGCGATTTTTCAATAAAATCGGAGCGTATCCACTCAGTAAACCAATTGTTAAAAGCCTATACCCTCTTCGAAATTGATGTTGAATATATTGTTGATGAGGGTAAAATAAAGCTGGTAGACGAGCAAACCGGCCGTATTATGGATGGACGCCGTTATTCTGACGGATTACATCAGGCGATTGAGGCTAAAGAAAATGTTAAGGTTGAGGATGCTACCCAGACTTACGCTACCATTACTTTACAGAACTTCTTCAGAATGTACCACAAACTTTGTGGTATGACCGGTACTGCAGTGACAGAAGCAGGCGAATTATGGCAGATCTATAAACTGGATGTAGTTGAAATCCCAACGAATGTCCCTGCAAAGCGTAAAGATCATGAGGATATGGTTTACCGTACCGTCCGTGAAAAATACAATGCTGTTGCTGATGAAATAACAAAGTTAACCCAGGCCGGTCGCCCTGTTCTTGTGGGTACCACCTCTGTTGAGATATCTGAATTACTTAGTCGTATGCTGAAGCTGAGAGGTATTAGGCATAATGTGCTGAATGCGAAACTGCATCAGAAGGAGGCAGATATCGTTGCTGAAGCAGGACAGGCAGGAACGGTTACTATTGCAACCAACATGGCCGGTCGTGGTACTGATATTAAGCTGGGACCTGGTGTTAAGGATGCCGGAGGTTTAGCGATTGTGGGTACAGAGCGTCATGAATCACGCCGTGTCGACAGACAGTTGCGTGGTCGTGCTGGTCGTCAGGGTGATCCGGGATCGAGCCAGTTCTTCGTTTCCCTTGAGGATAACCTGATGCGTTTATTCGGATCGGAGCGTATATCTAATATTATGCTCAGAATGGGTATCGAAGAGGGTGAAGTTATTCAGCATTCAATGATTACAAAATCCATTGAGCGTGCACAGCGTAAAGTGGAGGAAAATAACTTTGGGGTTCGTAAACGTTTGCTCGAATATGATGACGTAATGAACTCTCAGCGTTCAGTAGTTTATGCGAAACGTAAAAATGCCCTGTTTGGTGAGCGTCTGGATGTGGATCTGAACAATACCATATTTGATGTGGTTGAAGACATCGTCTCAGAATATAAGGAACAGGGAAATTATGAAGGTTTCCAGATGGAGATTATCCGCATATTCTCTGTAGATCCTGAAATGACTGAAAAGCAATTCGCTGAAACTAACATCCATAACCTGACAGACAAGATCTTTGATAAAATCGATGATTTTTATCAGCGTAAACTTGAGGCTGTGGCTCATCAGACCTTCCCGGTGCTTGAGGGTGTTTTGAGGGAACGTGGAGACATGATCGAAAATATAGTCGTTCCTTTCTCTGATGGTATGCGCTCTGTACAGGTAGCGGCTAATCTTAAAAAGGCAGTTGAAACTAAAGGACACGAAGTGTTTAAAGCCTTCGAAAAGACTGTGGTACTTGCACTGATTGATGATGCCTGGAAAGAACATCTTCGTGAAATGGACGAATTGAAACAGTCTGTTCAGAATGCTGTTTATGAGCAGAAGGATCCTCTGATTGTTTATAAAATGGAGGCTTTCAGCATGTTTAAACAGATGCTGGCTACCGTTAATAAAGATATTGTAAGCTTCTTGTTTAAGGGTAATATTCCGAGTCAGGATCCGGATGATGTGCGTGAAGCCCGTCCTCAGCCCCGTCAGGATATGAGTAAACTAAAGGTTTCGAAACCTGAACTTGCCCAAACTGCAAATGGTATGCCGATAGATGATACGCGCGAGATCCAGAAGACACAACCTATTCGTGCGGAAGTCAGAGTGGGCAGAAATGATCCTTGTCCTTGCGGAAGTGGCAAGAAGTATAAAAACTGTCATGGTATAGGTATTGATTAATCATGTTCCTGAAAACTACCATAGGTCTTTTGCTTTTTGCTTCATCATTTTTAAATGCTGCAGCTCAGGAAAAGGGCAGGGTTGTGGTAGTGATGGATCCCGGAATTGATAGTCTTATTGCCAAAAGGCTCGAATTGAATCAGAGTACCGTATCCGGTAAAAGTATTACGGTGTCCGGCTTCCGTGTTCAGATATTTTCAGGTCTGGACCGTCAGCAGGTTTATGCGGAGCAAAATAAGTTTAAAACCCGGTTTCCCGGAAGCGGCACTTATATAACATATATTCAGCCTAATTACAGATTAAGGGTTGGTAATTTTCGTACCAGGCTGGAAGCTGAAAAGTTTATGAATGAACTAAAAAAGTATTACTCTTCGATGTTCATTTTTTCTGAACAGATAATTCTACACTAATGTTAAAAAATAAGATCACTCAACTTGCAGAACAGATTCATGGGAATGTGGTAGAAAACCGCCGGCATTTACATGCTAATCCTGAGCTTTCATTTCATGAATATGAAACTTCGGCTTTCGTAGCTAAGAAACTGGATGAACTGGGAATAGGCTATGAAAAAATGGCTAATACCGGACTGGTTGCTTTGATCAAAGGATCGAAACCCTCTGATGCTGTGGTAGCCCTGAGGGCAGATATGGATGCCCTTCCGATTACCGAAGCAAATGATGTGGTTTACAAATCTAAAAATCCGGGGGTCATGCATGCCTGCGGACATGATGTACACACTTCTTCACTTTTAGGTACTGCAAAAATCCTGACTGAATTAAAAGATGAGTTTGCCGGTACTGTTAAGCTGATTTTCCAGCCTGCAGAAGAGAAACTTCCCGGGGGTGCTAATCTGATGATACAGGAAGGGGTACTTGAAAATCCTAAACCTCAGGCTGTAGTAGGTCAGCATGTGATGCCTTTGATCCAATCCGGTAAGGTTGGTTTCCGTGCCGGTAAGTACATGGCCTCCACAGACGAGATTTATGTAACTGTACACGGTAAAGGCGGACACGGTGCACAGCCTCAGCAGAATATTGATCCGGTACTGATAACATCGCATATTATTGTTGCCCTTCAGCAGATTGTCAGCCGGGTAGCCGACCCTAAAATACCTTCAGTACTTTCGTTTGGAAAGGTAATTGCCAATGGTGCCACTAATGTTATTCCTAATGAAGTGTACCTTGAAGGTACCTTCAGAACAATGGATGAGGAGTGGAGGGCTAAAGCTCATGAAAAAATGAAGAAAATGGCCGAAGGTATTGCAGAAGCAATGGGCGGAAGCTGTGATTTTAAAATCATGCGCGGATATCCGTTCCTGATCAATGAGGAAAAATTAACTGCTGATGTACGTACTTATGCCGAAGACTATTTGGGCAAAGAGAACGTTCTTGATCTGGATATCTGGATGGCCGCAGAAGATTTCGCCTATTATTCACAGGTATCTGATGCGTGCTTCTACAGACTTGGA
>JBAZHY010000091.1:0-6945 GCA_041652175.1 Pedobacter sp. | reverse complement strand
TCCTAATGTATTTACCAAGGAGACAGCCATTGTACAACTCAATCCGGTAAATACTGGAGGAGCAGTAATAAGCTATTCTGTTGCTTCTGCTTTACCTTCGGGTCTGATTTTAAATACAGTTACAGGAGTAATCAGCGGAACTCCTTCAACTGCAGTTCCGGAAAGTGTTTATTTGATCACAGCAACAAATAGTGGGGGGAGTTTTGTCTTTAATCTTTCAATCGGGGTGGATGAGCCTTTGCCGGTCGTGCAGTATACAACTCCAATTACTTTTGTTAAAGGGGTTTATACTTCTTATACTCCGACTAATAATGGAGGGTCAATAAACTACACGGTAAATAACCCGCTCCCTGAAGGAATAAGCCTGAATGCCTCAACCGGTACCATCAGCGGTACCCCTGTAAATATTGCTTCTGATGTGGTTTACGTGATTACTGCTACCAATTCAAAGGGGAATACGAGTACTTCAATCAATCTGAAAGTAAATGATGCTAATCCTAAATTGGAGGTATTGCTTTTTGCATCGAATCCTGCAAAGCAGTCTGACGGGTCATTCAATATTGATTATCGTGTAAAAGTCTCCAATATCGGGAATACTAACCTTTTCAATCTGGGTTTGATTGTAGATCTGTCAAAAGTCTTCCCGTCACCTGTTCAATTCAAATTGGTTGATACTCCTGTAGGGTCAGGTAATGGGGTAAGATTAAATGTAAATTTCAATGGGGTCAGCAATACTAATTTGCTTGCTTTGAACAGGACGCAGAGCTCTGAAGATCTGTATTTTGCCGGCGATATAAGCACAGAAGATGTATTAAAATCGCTTCTTAACAATAAGGGCCGTCTGATGTTTGGAAGTTCCCAGCTGGCTGTCAGTGATACGGCATCTGTAATATTCAGGGTTAACATAACTCCGAACGGCAGTATGGGGCCATTCAGTATGGAAGTAGTAGGTTCAGCAGAGGATTTGAGTGGAAGACTCATTTCTGAAACTTCAACTGACGGCCGTCTGGTTGCGAATACCGGAATTACTACTGTTAAATATCCAACGATAGTCAGTCTGATACCCAACCCGCAAATCGGATCTTCTCTGAATGTTCAGGAAGTGGTCAGGATTGATGATAATTCATACAATGTGAAGTTCAGAGCTAAACTGAAAAACGCGGGTAACCTGAATTTAAGTAAGGTGAAACTATTGGCCGCTTTGAGGACTCAGTTTTATACACCGGCAACTTTCAGTATTAATGAAGTTAGTCTGGTACAGAATGAGGGTTTTGCAAAGGATAATTCCTTCAATGGTTCAGCCAATACTAATTTGTTGTTAACTGAAAGCGCATTCGCTGTTGGTAAAGAAAATATTATTGATTTTACGATCAATGTTAATCCTAATGGAGCCTATGGTAGTTATTATTTGCAACTACAGGCAGAGGCCTATAGTTTTGACGCTAATGAGACGATAACTATAAAATCAGCAAATGGTCTTGATCCTGTAGCCTCATTATTTTCACCTTCTGCCAATCAGGCGACGGAGTTTGTTTTAGCTGCTCCGGGGCCAAAGAATCTCTCGATTGATAAATTAACCATTGATGAGAATAATTCAGTGAATGATCTAATTGGAAAGCTGTCAGCAACCGATTCCAATCCGGCTTCTGTACTGAGCTATTCATTGGTATCAGGTGCCGGAGATACAGGCAACAGTGAATTCAGGATTTCGGGGAATCAGCTTCTGGCTGCCCGGTCATTTAATTTCGAAGAGGCCTCAGGCTATACAATCAGGGTTAGGGTAAGTAATCAGTTTTCACAATTTACTGAGATGAATTTTACCATCAGTATTCAGGATGTAAATGAACCGCCGACGCTGGATGTTATAGGGGATTACCGACTTTTTTATACTCTTAATCAGCAGGTGCTTCCGTTAAACAATATGACTCCGGGACCTGAAACTGAGCAGAAAGTAACAGCAACTGTCAGGTCAGACAACCCGGCATTATTTGAGCAGCTGCTAATTTCAGGCAGGCAGATATTATACAAAATTAAAGCCAATGCAATTGGAAAGGCTAATATTATTGTTACGGTTACAGATAACGGGGATTTGTTGAATGGAGGACCGAAATCAATTGACCGAAGTTTTAATCTTATTATCGATCCTATACCGGTTATCAGTGCAAGTGCTGATCCTATCAGTAAAGGCTTTACATCCAATTTACAGGTTAAGAGTGCTGCCCCTGCAACCTATACCTGGTCACCCGCAACAGGATTAAGCAGTACAACAATTGCAAATCCGGTTGCAAAACCATTAACCACAACCACCTATAGTGTCAGGGTAACCAATCAGTTCGGTATAAGTGTGGATGTGAGTATTACTATTACAGTTAAAGAAGATTATAACCTTTTTATTCCTAATGTGTTCAGTCCGAACGGTGACGGGCAGAATGATAACTGGGTTATTGAGAATCTGGATAGTTATTCAGATTATGAGCTAACTGTTCTCGACCGGTCAGGGAGAGTCCTTCTAAATAAAAAGAATTATCAGAATGACTGGAATGGAACTGCGAATGGTCAGCCATTAGAAGAGGGTACTTATTACTATATCATCAAATTCCAGGATAGAAGTGCATTGAAAAAAGGTTTTATTACAATTATTAGGTAGAATAAATTATGTTTAAGAATAGTATAATTATGTTTTCTGTCAGCATTCTTTGCTTATTTTCAGATAAAGCAGATGCACAGATAAATCCATTAAAAAGTCAGTATTTTGCTAATCCATTTTTGTTTAATCCTGCAAAAGCAGGAGATGGAAATGCCGGAAAACTTGCAACCGGAATCTCTACTCAATGGAACAGGGTTCCGGGAGCACCTTTGATTATGTCATTAACTGCAGATGCACCGGTCACAAGCCGGGTTGGCCTTGGTGCCCTGATGATAAATGATAAATCCGGTTTGATCAACCGTACAGTTGTTATGGGGGCCTATAGTTATAAAGTTCCTGTTTCTGAGAACAGTTATTTGCGCTTCGGTTTAGCTGCAGGATATCTTAGTGATTATATTAATCTTAATGATGTTGTTTCCAGGAATGTTAATTCGGATGCTGCAATTTCTAATTATAATTATCAGCATGAGAACCTCTTGAAGGCAGGTTTTGGTGCTATCTTCAAGATTGAAAACCTCGAAATTCAAAGTTCCTGGTATAAAAATAATCGTCTGGCTAGCCAATCAAACAGAACCATAGACCGTTCGGGAATCACTTCACAGATAAAATATTCTTTTGGTGATCCTTCAGGGTTAGTAATTTCCCCTATGTTAGGGCACCGGCAGATTCAGGGGTTGAAGGATTATATGAATATGGGGGCAAATGTTGCTTTTTTGCCAAATCTTGATTGTTCCTTCATCTATCATACCAATAAAACTGTGACCGGAGGAATCAGTTATGAGTATGATAAGTTGTTAAGACTTAATTGTTTTTATAATTCTGAAACTCCGCAGATCAGAGGGTTAACCGGTGGTACATTTGAGATGTCATTGAGTATGCCTTTTTCCCTGAAGCATCATTAAAAAGCCAGCAAGGTCTGTTGTATCTTCATAGAGGGATAGGGACAGGAAATTCATATCTTTCGGATAAACTGATTATAGAACCCTTATGGAGTAATAATCCGTATTTCAATTTATTGTATTAGCATTTTCCTGAGAAATAATGCAGCCTGCTTTTTAACCTGGTTATTTTTATTGCTCTTTTATCAGGCCCATCATATATATGTCCTTACGTCACATACGTTATTAGGGATATAAATATTGATCTGCTGCCTATGAAAGGAAAAATCATTGTCTCCTTTGTTATTGCCTGTACTGCTCTTTTTCTTGCATGGGGCACGAGTAAAATAGCTTTCAGGGAAATGCTCTCTACTGTAAAAGACATTTCCAATCCAAATGAAAAGCTGAGCAAGGTTAATGATCTCTACAGAGGCATCAGTAATCTGGAACAGGTTCATAGTGAAATGGTGGTCAGGAGAAGGGATGATTATCAGGATACATTGTTCAATAGGTTGAAATATCTTAATAATTCTATGGATACCCTAAGCAGTTGGTATCAGAATGATCCCCGGCAGATATCACGTATCCTTGCTTTAAGAAAGCTGTTGCTGAAACGAGAGCAGTTATTTTTAGACTATTTGCGCGTTAGAGACAGCATGGTAAGTAATGAGGGGGTTTCTGTAAAATTAAGATCTATTAATGGCCTTATTACAAATAGTTCTAAAAGTTCGGATACAACAACCATGCTTATTACCGAAAAGAAGACCTATACCAGCTTTTATTCTCCTGAAAAAGATGAAGTTCCAAATGGTTTGCTGGCTAAAATATTCGGAAAGAAGAAGAAAGTTCAGGAATCCTTGCCAGGCCGGGTGACCAATGAAGAGATGAAGGTTAAGGTAGATACGATATCTTATGAAAAAGAGGATAGCCTGATTACCAAGGTTCAGCAGCAGGTTCGTGATCTCGAGACTGAGCAACGCAGGAAAAGTGCAAATTTTGTCAATAATCAGACTCAGCTGGCAAATTCGGGAAGCGTTTTAACCATTCAGATGCTTGGTATACTGGAGAAGGTTGAACATGATCTGGTTACGCAGGTTGCTCAGAGTAATAGTCATGCCAGAAGCGTTGTGAACAGAAGTCTCAGCCGTATCAATATTATTATAATTATCTGTTTTGTGATTACGGCTGTTTTGCTTGGATTTATCCTTACGGATATTTCAAAAAGAAACAAATATCGTAAAGAACTTGAAATTGCCAGAGATGATGCTGAATATCATAGTGCAGCAAAGCAAAGATTTTTGTCTAATATGAGCCATGAGATCCGGACACCTTTGCAGGCTATTATTGGCTTTTCTGAACAGACACTGAAGCAAGGTATCCCTAAAAAGCAGGATATTGAGGCTATTCACAATTCTTCGGGACATTTATTACAGATCGTTAATGAAGTATTGGATTACAGCCGCATTATTTCAGGAAAGTTCTCCTTTAAAAATTCTATATTCAATCTCCGGGCCCTGCTTGATGAGGTTGTTTCTGTGATGAGGATGCAGGCTACACAAAAATCTCTTGATCTTGTGACTGATTACCAGATGATGCCTTCCGTTTATCTTATGGGAGATCCCTTTCGCCTGAAACAGATTTTGTACAATTTACTCAATAATGCAGTCAAATTTACCAGCAAAGGGAAGATCACACTTTCTGTGTCATGTAAAGAGCATAGAGAAGAAATGCATATAACTTTCAGGGTACAGGATACCGGTCGTGGTATTTCTTACGAAAGTCAAAAACATATATTTAATGAATTTGAGCAGGAAACCGGGATATATCCGGATGAGAATACAGGTACGGGTTTGGGGCTAAGTATTGTAAATTCGCTTACAGTAGCTCAGGGAGGAAGGATTTATGTGCAGAGTGAGCCGGAGAAAGGCAGTTGCTTTACGTTATATCTCAAATATCCCATTGCCGACAGAACGGAAGAAGCTGAAGCGGGATTCCCTGTTCTCAGCAGAAACGACTTTAATGGGAAGGTCTGGATCGTTGATGATGATAAATTTATCCTGCAGCTTTGTTCTGATATTTTCGCTGAGCATAATATCTCTCATTGTTCTTTTGGCAGTCCGCAGGAACTTCTGAATACCAAATGGGATCCAGAAGTAACATGTATTCTTGTTGATTTGAGAATGCCCGGAATGAATGGTCAGGAGCTCCGGTCCATCCTTAAAAAGAATATTCCTGAAAAAGTCAGGATTTGTGCTTTGACTGCACAGGCTTTACCGGCTGAACAGGAATCGATATTGCAGGGAGGATTTGATAGTCTTTTAATGAAACCCTTCACTGAGAATGAGCTTCTGGCGATGATTTACGGAAATGTGATTCCCGATGGTTCTGCAGATGATAAACCTTTCAGACTTACATTGTTGCAGAAAATGACTTTGGGTGATAAGGACCTGTTAAATAAAATACTTGCTCGTTTTCTTGAGGATTCTACGATTGACGGACAGGAGTTTTATCAGGCGCATGCAGAGGGACAAATTGAAGAACTTAAATTATTGTCGCATCGTATTGCCGGCAGACTGGCTCAAATTGGCGGAACCGAGCTTGCTGCAAGTTTCAGGAAGCTTGAATTAATACTTCGCGAAAGTGCGGTACTGGATGATAAAATATCGGCTGAGATAAAGCGTTTGCTTATGGATCTGGGCAGGTTAAATGATTTTGTTCGCGGAAAAGTGCTCAGTAAAGAATTGAGCGAAACAGTTTAACCTTTATTCGATCTTATATTTTTCGATTTTACTGTATAAGGTTTTGCGGTCGATATTGAGCAACCGGGCAGCCATCGATTTATTATATTTTACAGTAATAAGGGTTTTTTCTATTAATGCCCGCTCATTCAATTCGTTTAAGGCTTTCAGATCCAGATCTGATGGTTGGTCAGGATATTTTAGGGCAAGTGTCATTTCTTCGGGTAAACAAGTAATATCAGCAATCTCTGTTTTACTTAGCAATACCATACGTTTGATCACATTTCTTAGTTCCCGCAGGTTTCCGGGCCAATCATACTGCTCAAAAATAGTTAGAACCTCGGAGGAGAGAGCTTTGATATTTTTGCCAAGTTCTGCATTGGATATAGTTATAAAATGCTCAATAAACATTTTCAGGTCTTTACCGCGATCCCTTAAGGGAGGCAGCTGTATTTTAAATTCATTCAGCCTGTGATAAAGATCTTCCCTGAAGGTACTATTGTTAATACTATTCAGCAGGTCATCGTTAGTAGCAGTAATGATTCTGACATCTACAGGAATTAACCGGGTACTTCCAACCGGCTGAATAACCCGTTCCTGCAAAGCGCGGAGCAGTTTTACCTGTACTTCATAACTTAAATTTCCGATTTCATCTAAAAAAAGTGTTCCTCCATTTGCAGCT
>JBAZHY010000090.1:0-6945 GCA_041652175.1 Pedobacter sp. | reverse complement strand
AGCAGTAAGATTTACCGGTACCGTGGCAATACTGCTGCAGGTACTTAATGAAGTAAGTGATGGGATAATATTATTTTTCCAATAGATCCTGATACCGGAGATTCCTCCGGCAAAAAATGCATAAATACTAAAGAAAATAATAAAATAGAATAAGGCTAATCCATAATAAATTGCCATTGAATGGGCGTATGTTCCGAATAACTGAGGTCCGAAAACACCAATCTGATAGGCGAAATAAGCACCTAATCCTATTGGTGCAATTTTCATAATCAGAATCAGGAATTGCTTCATTACCTCATCACCTGCAATCAAAAATTTTTTAAAGGGAATGGCAGTCTCCCCTCCACGGGATGTTGCAAAACCTATCAATAATGAAAAAATAATGAAAGCAAGCATACTTTTTCGTGAAAAAAGCTCATAAAACTCACTTACTGTCAGTAAACTTGTTGCCTGCTCACCAAAACTTTGGGTTTGGATATCTTCAACTATTTTAACTGTAGTTTCAATAGTTGTAGGAAGGGGAAATAACCAAACAGCAAAAACAGTTAACAAAGCTGAAATAAATACCGTCCCAACAAAAACAAGAAGCGTAATAAACATTACTTTTCCCATTTTTCTTCCTTTATCCATATTGGCTACAGATGAAGAAATTGCAAAGAATATAAGTGGAATTACTGCAGTAAAAAGGAGATTTAAGAATATATCCCCCAGAGGTTTAAGTGCCTCTACTTTTTTACCTATGGTTAATCCCAAAACAGTTCCGGAAATAATACCTATCAGCAATTGTATAATACTGCTATAGTTCCTTAAAAATCCGGATTTCTGTCCATTCATAAATTACAATCCAAATTTAGCGGATATCTCAAGCATCCTTTCAATTGGTTTTTGTGCTTTCAAAATAATATCCATTGGAACCGTTACTTCAGGAAGTTCATTTTTAATACATAAATATAATTTCTCCAAAGTATTTCTTTTCATATGCGGACAATCATTACATGCGCATGCATTATTTGGAGGTGCAGGAATAAATATCTTTTCCGGACTCGCTTTTTCCATCTGATGGATAATTCCACTTTCAGTTGCTACAATAAATTCCTTAGAAGGATCAGTCATTGTATATTTTAATAATCCGGTAGTAGAACCAATATAATCAGCCATTTGTAAAATACTTTCCTCACATTCAGGATGAGCAATAAATTTGGCCTCAGGATGTCTGTTCTTAAGCTTAGTTATCTTTTCACGTGAAAAAATTTCATGAACCATACAGGCTCCATTCCATAAAACAAGATCCCTGCCTGTCTTTTTAGCTATATAAGCCCCTAAATTTCTATCCGGACCAAAAATGATCTTTTGATCTTTTGGTAAACTTTCAACTATTTTAACTGCATTTGCAGAAGTACAAACTATATCGGTCATTGCCTTCAATTCTGCTGTACAGTTTACATAAGTAATTACAATATGATCAGGATATTTCTCTTTAAATTTTTTAAATAATTTAGGCGGACAACTATCTGATAATGAACATCCTGCTTTTAAATCAGGTAATAATACTTTTTTTGACGGCGACAGTATCTTAGCTGTTTCTGCCATGAAATGCACACCGGCAAACACTATAACGTCTGCATCAGTTTTTGCAGCTTCCTGGGATAGACCAAGACTATCACCTATATAATCTGCAATATCCTGTATATCTGATTCCTGATAATAGTGAGCAAGTATTACAGCATTTTTTTCTTTTTTTAAACGCTTTATTTCGCTGTATAAATCAAGTGTCGGATCAATAGGTTCATCAATAAAACCCTTTATATTTAATTCTTCTAAGGTATTCATTTATCAACTATTCAATAAATACAATTAATTATTTAAATAATATTCTTATTGTTTATTAGAGTGTTAGTATTGTTGAGAATTAAACAGTGTTTTTGTCTGTTTAATTGTTTTTAATTATTTATCAACATATTTTAAACTCAAATTCTGTATTATCAATCTGAGAATTAAGCTTTTTAATTCTCCTAATATTTTTTTCAAATCTTATATGTTTATTTCTTATTCATGTTAAAAAAGTGAATTACTATTGTTTTAATGCTTATAACTTATTCAAAAATAAGTTAAATTCAGGGTAATTGAACTATTTATGAGTCTGTTTATAAATTATTCAACTACTATTAGTAGTAAATTAACATCTTTGATACAGTTATTAACATGATTTTAAGTATTCATATTTAAGACATTATTTTCATGAGAAATGTTGATTTTCTTGTTGTGGGTTCTGGAGTTGCCGGATTAAGTTTTGCACTAAAAGCAGCCCAATATGGTAAGGTTCTGATAGTTACAAAGGCTAATGAAGATGAATCTAATACTAAATATGCACAGGGTGGGGTAGCTGTAGTTGTGGATAAAAAGGAAGATTCTTTTGATAAGCATATTCAGGATACACTTATAGCCGGTGATGGATTATGTGATAAACATATTGTTCAGATAGTGGTTACAGAAGGTCCTGAAAGAATTGATGAAATTATTGAATACGGAACTCATTTTGATAAAACTAAACAGGGAATTTTTGACCTTGCGAAAGAAGGTGGTCATTCCGAAAGTCGTGTGCTGCATTATAAGGATATAACTGGTTTTGAAATTGAGCGGGCTTTACTTGAACAGGTTCATAAGAATGAAAATATTGAATTACTGACCCATTATTTCGCTGTCGAATTAATTACTCAACATCATATTGGTCAATTCGTTGGCAAACGGTCTGATGATATAGAGTGTTATGGAATTTATGCGTTAAATACAGCCACAAATAAGGTTGAGAAGTTCCTTTCAAAAATTACTTTAATGGCTTCAGGTGGTGCCGGCCACATTTATTCATCTACCACTAATCCGGTTATTGCAACTGGTGATGGTATTGCAATGGCCTATCGTGCTAAGGCTAAGGTTAGGAATATGGAATTTATACAGTTTCATCCTACAGCTTTATATAATCCCGGAGAGTACCCTTCATTTTTAATTTCTGAAGCTGTTCGAGGTTTCGGCGGTATTTTAAAAACAAGGTCTGAGGAAGAATTTATGCATAATTATGATGAACGGAAATCTCTTGCTCCAAGGGATATTGTGGCCAGGGCAATAGATGCTGAAATGAAAAAATCAGGAGATGATTTTGTGTATCTTGACATCAGACATCGATCAAAGTCAGATATATTATCTCATTTTCCAAATATCTATGCAAAATGTTTAAGTATAGGTATTGATATGACTAAGGATTTAATTCCGGTTACTCCTGCAGCTCATTATATGTGTGGTGGTATTATGGTTGATGAATTTGGTAAATCGTCTATACACCGCTTATATGCCTGTGGCGAGTGTTCTTCAACCGGGTTACATGGTGCTAATCGACTTGCTTCTAATTCCTTACTTGAAGCACCTGTTTTTGCACATCGTATTTTTGAGCATGCAATCTCCCGTTTTAAAGATTATGTAATTCCTGATAGTATTCCTGAATGGGATGAAACTGATACAAAATTGTCTAATGAGGATATTTTGGTTACCCATAACTTAAGGGAAGTTCAGAAAGTAATGAGTGATTATGTGGGTATTGTCCGCTCTGATTTCCGACTTGAAAGAGCATTCCGGAGGCTCGGACTTTTATATGAAGAAACTGAAACTTTTTACAAGGAAACAAGACTTTCTGTAAAGCTATGTGAGCTTAGAAATGTTATTCAGAATGCCTATTTAGTTATTAAATCAGCTATTAGAAGAAAGGAAAGCAGGGGTCTGCATTATACTACTGACTATAAGGTCCATGCTTTGGAACCTAATGATACTGTCTTTTAATTTAAAATTATGCCTTTAATATTGCCTGTAAAAGGAATATCCCCCCGGATTGGTCAAAATTGTTTTTTGGCTGATAACTCAACTATTGTAGGAGAGGTGACCATAGGATCGAATTGTTCTGTATGGTTTAACGCAGTGATTCGGGGTGATGTAAATTATATAAGAATTGGTGACAATACTAATATTCAGGACGGCGCAGTGATTCATTGTACTTATCTGAAAGCAGGAACAACCATCGGAAACAATGTTTCAATAGGCCATAATGCTTTAGTTCATGGCTGTACTTTAAAAGATCATGTACTGATCGGTATGGGTGCTATTGTTATGGATAATGCTATTGTTGAAGAATTTTGTATTATAGCTGCCGGGGCAATTGTTCTTGAGAATACAATCTGTGAGAGCGGCTACTTATATGCCGGTATTCCCGCAAAAAAAATTAAACCAATCACTGAATCGCAAAGGGATCTTTTGAAGCAATTACCCGAAAATTACAAAATGTACGCTGGTTGGTTTAATCCGGAGCAGGAATTGTTATAGTTTCTTCCAGATCCCAGTTTGGTCTTAATGTGATAATCTTCTCAAAAGTCCAGCTTTTTTCAGGTTGTAATTTTGATTTTACGTTACCTGAATCCCACTTCCCGTTATTGTTTTCATCATATATTACCCTTATGAAATACTTAGCTGTGGGATATCTGATATAATTTAATGTTGAGTTTTGGCGTATCTTATCCTGCCTTTTAACTTCGTTTTTTTCTCCCAGCCATTGAACGAGGTATGTTTTGCTTGTATCAGGTACAGTAAATTTAATTGATATAGTGCCATAATTATCTTCTGTATCCAATTCAAATTTTCTGTTATATAGCTTTGATTTATTATTCACTATATCTGTGAAGGCGTTTTCTTTTATATTCAGTAAGTATTGCTTTTTTAATTTCCAGGGATATTTGATCAGATAATTTCGGGGATCTGCGGGACTTTTAATTATTTCGACACTTTTGACAGCTATTGAGTCTTCAAGCAAATTGATAAGATTATCCTGTTTATTTTGAATTGGAGCTGAAAAACGGATAGTGAGATCTGATCCTGGTTTTAGTTTAGTTCCGGTAAGATTATCTATTATGGTTAGTGACTTGTTATAGGTGTCTCGTTTATTTCTTCGTAATATGACAGTATCCAGGTTTTGCTTATCCGAATTTACCTGTACTTTAATAGAATCGAAAGTAATTTCAGGCAGCCAGATGGATGCTGAATCATTTGTATTACTGAATTCTACTATTTTTTTTATATTAAGTTCTGCCGGCTCCAGAATATTAACTTCAGGTTTTTCAATAGATTTATTAAAGATCAGACTTATTTTTCCATCAGGCTCGATTTTACGATCTGTAACTGTAAATGATGTTGGTAGTTCTTTAAATAATCTGAGAACCAGATTGGAGGTATCCTTATTTAATTTGAGGGGTTCTGTCAAAAATCCTATTTCCTCATTAAAGTTATTATAAATTCTATCTCCGCCGCCCTGTTCATTAAGTGCATATATTCGATAAGTATCCTCCCGGAGGTTTGATAGTTTAAAATTTCCTGAAGTATCAGTAGTGGTATAAAAACTGGCTCTCTTTTTTCCAAATAAACTGTCCTGACTTAGGGGTAAAATAAAAACTGTTACATCTTTTACCTTTTCTTCTGTCAAGGAGTTTATAACTTTTCCTGATAATGACAAAGAGTCTATTTCATTTCCTGTTGAAAAGACATATGTATAATTCTTTAAGACATTACTTTCGTTCACATCAGCTATAGCCTTACCAAAGTTGATGGTATAGGTTGTGTTTTTTTCAAGTTCTTTTTCAAACTCTATTGTTAAGAGTTCTTTCTTTGCCTTAAAGGTAAGCGGGTAATCGAGAGCAGGTGAAATAGTGATTTCTGTAAATTCGTTTGAAAGTTTTACGAATTCGTCAAATTCTATTTCGATTTGTTTGCTTGCAAAATTTTTAGACAAATTTTTAGGTGTCTCCTTAACGATGGCCGGTTGGATAGTATCTCTGGGGCCGCCGGTTGGAGATTGTACACTTGCACAACCGTGGAATAAAGTAATTATAAAAATTACCCCGATCAAAATCTCTAAATAAACGCTGTTTTTATATTTCGGCATTTTTAAGCCCTCAGGTAGATTTTAGTATGTTTTTAAAACAAATGATTATCCTATGGAAGAAAGTCGCTTGTACGCAATTATTTGAGGCCAACATTTTTTACCATTAAATACTTGATTATCAATACTTTAATTATCTTCTGCTCATATGTACCATCAAAACTGAAATATCAGAGGGTGAAACCCCGGAAATTCTTGAAGCCTGACCCAAAGTCCTTGGTTTTATCTTCATCAGTTTTTCTCTTGCCTCTTTTGATAATGACACAAGAGCCTGATAATTAAATTCAGGATTGATTACCTGATCTTCCATCTTTTTCATCTTGCCGACGATATCAATTTCTTTCTCGAAATAGCTTTCATATTTTACTTTTATTTCGGCCTGTTCTATTGTTTCAGTATCATAATCCTTAAGTAGCTCATCGAATGTCTGGTCAGTGTTTCTAAGATCTGTTAAATTTATTTGCGGTCTGCTCACCAGCGAAAATAGCTTTACATTTTGGTTTATTCCCGGAGTCCCTTTTTCTTCCAGCATCTGGTTTACCTCTTTAGGTGTAATTGATGTTGTTTTCAGATAAGAAACAATTTTGTCAGCATTTTTGATTTTCTGGTTTACGCGCTCAAGCCTTGCATCATTAATAAGGCCAAGCTCATATCCTATAGGACTTAATCTTATGTCGGCATTATCCTGTCTTAGTAGCAAACGATGTTCCGCTCTGGAGGTAAACATTCGGTATGGTTCTTCCGTTCCTTTGGTAACCAGATCATCAATTAAAACACCTATGTATGATTCAGATCTTTTAAGAATCAAAGCATCTTTTTCATTAATTTTTTGATGTGCGTTAAGGCCGGCAATAAATCCCTGACAAGCCGCTTCTTCATATCCTGTGGTACCATTAATTTGTCCCGCGAAGAAAAGATTCTGAATCTTTTTCGTTTCTAAGGTCAGGCTTAATTGAGTAGGGGGGAAGAAATCA
>JBAZHY010000089.1:0-7009 GCA_041652175.1 Pedobacter sp. | reverse complement strand
TAAGGATGAGACTGGAAGGGTATCTGAAATTCATTGTACTTATATTCCTGAATCAAGAAGTGGCAGTGATACCAGCGGGATCCATGTTAAGGGAACTATACATTGGGTAAGTGCTGTAGGTGCAAAAACAGCTGAAATCCGTTTGTATGATCGTTTATTCCGTGTTGAGGATCCATCAAATGAAGAAGGCGACTTTAAGGAATATATTAATCCCGATAGTTTATCTGTAATCAGGAATGCAATCATTGAACCTGATCTGATCAATGCAGAACCGGGTCGCGGCTATCAGTTTATTCGCAAGGGTTATTTTACTCTTGATATTGATTCAAGTCCTGAAAAACCGGTATTCAATCGTACGGTTACGTTAAAAGATGCCTGGGCTAAAGAAGTTAAAAAGGGTTGATTTGTTTACAGGTATTTCCTGTAAAGATTAAACAGAATCTTTTTCTCTTCTTCGTTTAAAATGCCGGTAATTTCTTTCTGTACAAAATGCAACTGAAATGATTTAACTGCATTTTCAGGGTTTTTGATGTCATAACCAATGATGCGCAGTGCTTCAAGCGGATTAAATGCTTCAGGAACTTCTTCTGTAATCAGGGTGTCCTGCCATAAACCATATCCATTTTCAGCAAGTTTTTTCCAGGGAAAACTTGCATTCGGATCTACTTTTCTTCCCGGAGCAATGTCAGAATGACCGATGAAATTCGCAGCAGGGATATTGTAATTCTTTTTCAAATTTGCTAAAACTCCCAGCAGACTATTAATCTGCAGATCTGAAAAAGGTTCAAAACCATTATTGTCTAATTCTATTCCGATTGAAGACGAGTTAATATCAGTTACATTACCCCATTTTGCCGCACCCCCGTGCCAGGCTCTCAGATAATCGTTCAGCATCTGATAAGTTGCTCCGTCCCTTCCGATTACATAATGGGCACTTACCTGAGTTTTAACTGTTGTAAAGGTTTTTAAGGTTTGTTCGGTAGAATTCTGTGCTGTATGATGAATGATTACATAATTAGGTTTTCGAAGATTAAAATTGGTAGTGCCAACGAAATCTAAACCTGCCGGATTTACAGGCTCTTTACGGATGACCTTACTAAACTCTTTCGCCTGATTTTTATAAACTTTGTTCGTTAACCTGTATGGGTTTGAAGCACAGGATGCCAGTACCGATATGATCAGCGAAAAGAAAATGTAGCTATTTTTCATCTGCATGGTAACAAGATTTTGGGGCAATTTACAAAAATGTATTGCCTTGGAAGGAATGAATTTTTATGGCAGGTTTCTCTTTATTTTTCAGCTTCGCTGAATTATGCAATTGGAAATCTGAAAAAGACGCAGAAGAGTAACTAAAGATTTTCAGCCAGCACATTCTGGTTATTAATGTAAAATCCTCCTTCTTTAACCTGCTCAGCCAGTTGCCGGATACTGGTTTTTTGAAAGGCATTATGAAGGGCATCCCGTGCAATTTTATACTGGTCGTGCATTGGGCATGGATGGGTTGAGGAACACAGCTTTAAACCTAATCCGCATTCACTGAAAATGGCCATACCATCAATAGCATTAACAACATTGATTATGGGCTGATCAAGTTGATAATCTTCTATAAAGAATCCACCGTAAGGGCCTTTAAGTGATGTGATAATATGATTTTTATTTAAAATCTGCAGAATCTTTGCAGT
The DNA here is from genome assembly GCA_041652175.1 of Pedobacter sp. Taxonomy (GTDB): domain Bacteria; phylum Bacteroidota; class Bacteroidia; order Sphingobacteriales; family Sphingobacteriaceae; genus Daejeonella. The sequence goes on along the minus strand of JBAZHY010000089.1, from coordinate 5,327 downwards.
AAATGCTTCCGGAGCGTCAACTTCACGTGCTATTTCTTTAATATTTAATTTTAATCCTTCTTTCTTTTTTGAAGCTACAAAAATGGCGGCACGTATTCCGTACTTACAGGCTTTTGAAATCATGAATCGATCTTGGTTATTAATAATCTGGTTTAGATTCAGCTCGTTAAAATATAGGTTTTGTATTATTTTGCTTAATAAATTTCAGTTTGTTCATAAACATATGTGCCATGATTGCTGCCCTGCGTTTGGCGTCTTCGGCAACAGGTCCCTCGAAGTTTGTATCAATGGTCTCGTTGAACATTCCTATCCACCGATCGAAATGTTCTGTTTCCAAATCCATGGTGGCATGTTTTATGAAAGGATTTCCATTATATCCCTTTACACCAAAAAGTGCCGCATTCCAGAAAGTATACATTTTTTCAAGATGCGGACCCCAGTGTGTAGATAAACGGAAGTTAAAAATAGGAGCCAAAAGCTCATCTTGCTGAACTTTTGCATAAAAGTCATCTACCATGAGCTTAATATCTTCTATTCCGGATATATCTGATTTCATTTCCATAGTTTTAATTTAAGCAAAAATATCGATTTTTTCATAAAAGATAAAATTGTCTTTTATGAAAAAGTTTCTACCTTTGATGAAATTTCATCAAATCTATATAACAATGGAGACATTAAATAATTATACTGTTGGTTCATTAGTTGCATCAAATTTTAAAGCAGCCAGCGTTTTTCAAAAATTTGGAATAGACTTTTGCTGCAGGGGAAATATGACTATTGAAGAGGCTTGTAAGGCTAAAAATATTGATGCTGAACAAGTTGAAAAAGAAGTATTTGCCATTATAAATTCTGGTGAACAGGCTTCCATTGATTTTAATTCATGGCCAATTGATCTGCTGGCCGACTATATTGAAAAAACTCACCACCGGTATGTTATTGAGAGAATTCCTGAATTAAATCTCTTTCTCTCCAAGCTTTGCAGGGTTCATGGAGAGCGCCATCCCGAATTATTTGACATCTATAAACATTTCGTAGCTTCATCAGAAGAATTAAGTATGCATATGAAGAAGGAAGAGAATGTTCTGTTCCCGTATATTCGTAATATGGTGGAATCAGTAAAACAACAAAAAGAACTTGAACAGCCTCATTTTCATACTATTCAAAATCCGATTGCCATGATGATGGAAGATCATGAGGTGGAGGGCGACCGGTTTAGGGAGATTTCTGAATTAAGTAATGGCTATAATCCACCTGCCGATGCATGTACAACTTATCGTGTAGCATTTCAGATGCTACAGGATTATGAACGGGATCTTCATACCCATATACATCTGGAAAATAATATACTTTTTCCCAAAGCTGTTGAATTTGAACAAACAATGAGTAATTAATGTCTTTGAAGATATGTCTAACTGTATTATATGGTTCAGAAGAATATCTTATTCAAACCTTTCATGGTGAATACAGAGATCTGAAATGCCTGATTGCCGATCGCCTTTTTACAGAAAATTTTGGTGAGTGCGGCGGTGTTGGCAGATGCGGTACCTGTATGGTAGAAATTGAAGGATTAAATGGTGAAGCTGCTGCATTGAAAAGAAATGAATCAACCACACTCGGGCGTTTAATGCATGACAGACAAAATATAAGACTGGCCTGTCAGATTCCGGTGGATGATTCTCTGTCTAATCTTGTTATTAAAGTAATTGAAAATTAGAATTTAAATTATTTCAGGGTAATTGTAAAGGATGATCTGGTACAGGCATTAAAAACACCAAGGGCGCCGTTACTAAAATTTGAGTCGGGGTTTGCCGGTGCAACCGGCGGACCATTCTCGCCTCTGATCTGACCTATAGCATAATAATATTTGAATACATTTCTGTCAATAGTCTGCATTTCAATATCGATTACATCACCCCGTTTCAGGTCATCACCACTGTCATAAATAATCAAATCTGACACATTGTTACCATCGTTAAAACGATCTTCAAAAACGATATCAGCCTGCTGTTTATTATTCACCTTCAGGATGTAACGATACTGATTCTGAACATTCGCAGGATCTTTGTAATATACATTAGGATAAACTCTTGTATTGCCAAAGAAACTAAGCTGTTTAAAGGAAATGGAATCGGGTAAAACCGGATTCGGCATGGTTGAACTGGCTGTATAAACCTTTCCTTCTGCTATTACTTCCAGTTTATAGGTCACTCCCGGCGTTCCTCTGAACATAGGGCTTCTGTATACACCATCACTGATCTCCTTTAAACTCACTGATAAGCCTCCGGAGGTAGTCAGACTTACCTTTGCGCCTTTGAGCCCGTTGAAGGTATTAGATGCATCAAATGGTATAGTTTTAGAGATTCGTACAAAATGATTTTCATTCTGATTGCTGATGCTGCCATCGATTACGATGCGAGGCTCAGTTTTCTGAAGATCAAGATCGATCACATCTTCGCAGGATGTAAGTATCAGAAATCCTGTAAAAAGCATAAGTATACTTTTATATTCCATACCTGTTTTTCTTATTTCATACTTAAATTTAAACCAGAAATCTTTCATCACTTAAAATTTAAAATTCCAGGTTACAGAAGGAATTATTCCGAACAGGGTGGTTCTCACTGCCTGTGTTTTACTTGCATTATCAGGATCATCCCTGAAGTCAATTGAAAATGCATTCTTTCTGTTATAGAGGTTATAAACCCCGAAAGACCAGCTCGAATTTACTTTTTTGCCCGGCTTTCCTTCTAATGTTGCCGAAAAGTCCAGCCGATGGTAATTGGGCATTCTATCTGAGTTCCTTTTCGAATAATAGAAGACGGTATTATAGTTCAGCTGATATTTACCGGCAGGAAATGTTACTGCATTACCCGTGTTATAAACAAAAGTAGAGGATAGAGTCCATCTTTCACCGGCTTTGTAAATGCCAACCACCGAAAGATCATGTGTTCGGTCCTGTTTTGCAAGGAACCAGTTACCATTTTCAATATCGTCGAATTTCCTTTCGGTTCTGGATAATGTATATCCAATCCATCCGTTCAGTTTGCCAAAACGTTTCTTCAGAAAAAACTCGACTCCATATGCACGCCCAATTCCGTACAGCAGATCGGCTTCCACATTTGTATTTGCCCTCAGATCAGCACCACTTCGGTATTCAATCTGCCTTTGAAGTTTTTTGTAATATACTTCTGTAGAAAACTCAAATTTATCTTCATTAAAATTTCTGAAATAACCCAAAGAAATCTGATCAGCGAGTTCCGGTTTTACATTATTGCTGCTCATAATGTACAGATCTGTGGGAGAACTGGCTGTTGAATTAGACATTAAATGAAGATTCTGACTGTTTCTTGTGTATGATCCCTTTAAGGAAACCTCTTCATTTAACTGATAGGCGGCAGAGATCCTTGGTTCAAGATTGAAATAACTTTTAACAAGCTTTCCTTCCGGATAAAACCTGGTTTCAGTAATATTACCCGATCTGTCAAAGGATGAAAAATTACCGGGACCTAAAAGCATGAATGAACTTCCCCTAAGCCCATAAACTATATTTAGTCTCTCATTTACCTCCCATTCATCAGAAATATATAAGGCAATTTCACTTCCTTTGCGATCTTCAACAGCGATCAGATTAACACTTGATTTTTCACCGGGCTGCACTTCACCCGGCCTGATCCTATGATAGATCAGATCAGCGCCAAAGCGCAGATTATGACTATTATTAAGGGATAACTGAAAATCCTGCTTAAGATTCAGATCACGGATACTTGAATTTACCTTGAAGCTGTTCTCTTCGAGGAAATTTTCAATCTTATAATCATAATTACTGTAGATTAGGGATGTATTGGAGAATAAACGATTGCTGAATAAATGATTCCAGCGCAGGGTAGCAGTTGCATTCCCCCATCCAAAGCCGAAAGTTTCATTGAGCCCAAGTTCATCACGACCGAAATACCCTGACATATAAAGGGTATTCTTACTGTCTATCTGATAGTTTGCCTTAGCATTCAGGTCGTAAAAATAGAGGGTATTATTCTTGATGGAACTGTCGCCCGAAAGAGCCAGAAAAGCATCAGCATAGGTACGGCGTCCGCTGATCATAAAAGAGCTTTTATCTTTGGACAGAGGCCCTTCTACCTTCAGTCTTGACGAGATCAGTCCGATTCCTCCCTCGGCAGTATATTCTTTTTTATTTCCATCGTTCATCCTGATGTCTAATACCGAAGATAATCGGCCACCATATTGTGCCGGCATTCCACCCTTATAAACGCTAACATCCTTGATCGCATCGGAATTGAAGGTGGAAAAGAACCCTAATAGGTGTGAGGCATTATAAACTGGAGCTTCATCAAGCAGAATCAGATTTTGATCTGCAGCACCTCCTCTTACATAAAATCCGCTATTTCCTTCTCCGGCAGGCTTTATACCCGGTATGAGTTGTATGGTCTTTAAAATATCACGCTCACCAAACAAAACCGGAACATTCTTGATTTCTGAGATATTTACTTTGGCGATACCCATTTGAGCATTGATTAAATTATCATTTCTTTTTTCAGAACTGATGATAATTTCTTCCAATACATTATCGGGTATCATTTTTAAATCAAGCTTGATGTTTTTATCAACACTGATCTTTTTATTGATGGATCGGTAACCGATATAACTTACGCTGAGGGTATATTCACCGGGGCTTAATTTATAAGAGTAAAAGCCATAGGCATTCGTACTGGTTCCCAACTGAGTTTTACCGGTAAATTTCAAACTTACGCCAATGAGGGTTTCTCCTGAAAGAGAGTCGGTTACAAGTCCGTTTATTGTATAATTTTCCTGAGCTTTAACATTCATGGAGAAAATCATGAACGTTATGAAAGCTCTGAAGATGTTATTAATTTGAGGCATCGGCAAAAAATATAATTGGATAAGGCCGGTAGATTTGATCAGAGGTCAAATTCTCACAGCCCTGCAAAGCTAAACACTTTAATTCATCAATTTTAGCGAATATTATAAGCTGTATGTTAGATAATTATTAAAGTTCAGGTCAATTTTATCAGATAGCCTTTCAGGATTTTTTATATTTATTCTTTTAAACTAACCGCAGGATGATATGGGAATATCATGATTTTGCAAAAACCACAGGGGAAAATCATTAAATTATGATCACCCGGTCAACAGCTGGCAGGTTCACAATCATAGAAAAACAATCAGTAAATGAAAATCAATATGAAAGGAATGTTAATAATGGGGGCTTTTGCTATAATGGGAATAGCATCCTGCTCAAATAATACAGAAGAAAAAACCTCTGAAGGAAATAAAGACAGTTTGCAGCTGTATGT
>JBAZHY010000088.1:0-7090 GCA_041652175.1 Pedobacter sp. | reverse complement strand
TTCAGCTACACAAACATATTCAGCATAAGTGCCAATACTCATTCCGGTCATTCCGAATACCCTGTCGCCGGGTTTAAAACCGGTGACTTTACTGCCTGTTTGTTCTACAATTCCGGAAAATACCACACCCAGGATTTGTTTGCTTTTTGCAGGTTTGAACAATCCGAATATAAGCCTCACTGCAAATGGATCGGGCTTCCTTAACCTCCAGTCGCCAGAGTTTACTGAGGTATAAGAATTTCTGATCAGAATCTGGTTTTCTTTGGGTGATGGAGTATTCACTTTTTCTATCTGAAGTACTTCCGGTGGTCCGTATCTTTTAAAAAGTGCAGCTTTCATCATTTTTTGAGAATTATTCTATTATCCGAAAATCTAAAATTATGTATTTGATTTAGACGAAGTTATTACAGTTTTGTTTCATTGTAAATTGAACAGTATTTGCAGATTCGGCATGGTGAAGGTATTCTGATAAATGATCTGATGTTTTAAGGACTGTTCCGGTAGCCATATCCTCTAAAAATAGGAGATAGGAAGCCGATTTTCCTTACCAAATTCTCAATTAGCTGCCGTAATTGCCCTTTATTTTAATAAGACTTTTTAATAATTGCCCCATATTTCTGTTTCGCCCGATGCTTTAAGTTACGAATAGGAAAGCCAAAGTCCTGATTATCCTGTGGTTGGAGGAAAAAGATCCCAAAAAACTGTGGAAAACTTTTTTTGTGGGAGATAGTGGTAAAAAGTGGTAAGTTATTTACTTTTACAATTGAATTATAGAGTAAATACCCGTAATGTCACATTTCTTAGGAGAATTTGATTGCAAACTTGATGCTAAGGGCCGGATGATGATACCATCCAGCCTGAAGAAGCAGCTTCCTGAAGCTGAGCATGAGGGGCTTGTGATCAATCGTGGCTTCGAGAAGAATTTGGTGATTTACACAAAAAAGGAGTGGGATCGGATTACGGAAGAGTTAAGTAAGCTTAATCCGTATGAGAAAAAAAGCAGGGAGTTTATTCGATACTTTACCCGCGGTGCAACAGAGTTATCGCTGGATGCATCAAATCGTATCCTTTTTCCAAAATCTTTAATGGAGTATGCCGGAATTACCGGAGAGGTAGTTCTTGCATGTCAGTTGAATAAGATTGAGGTCTGGGCAAAAGAGGCCTACGATACTCAGATGGATAATGAGCCTGAGAACTTCGCCAATCTGGCTGAAGAGGTAATGGGCAGTCTGGGAAGGAGGGCGAATGACTGAATATCACAATCCGGTGATGCTGCAGGAATGCATTGAGGGTTTGAATATCAAGCCTGAGGGGGTATATGTTGATGTGACATTTGGCGGTGGAGGTCATTCACGTGAAATATTAAAGCATTTAGGGCAGAATGGTCGGCTGCTCGCATTTGATCAGGATGCGGATGCGCAAAAGAATATACCAAAAGATGATCGATTGACCTTTATTGATCAGAACTTCCGATACCTCAAAAATAACTGCCGTTTACAGGGCGCCATTTCTGTTGACGGTATTCTGGCTGATCTGGGTGTTTCATCGCACCAATTTGATCAGCCGGAACGGGGGTTCTCTATTCGGTTTGATGCCGAATTGGATATGCGTATGGATCAGGCTGGTTTGCTGACGGCTAAGGAGTTGGTGAATACTTATAATGAGGAGCGGCTTCATCGCATTTTTGGTATTTATGGCGAGCTGAAGAATGCCAAAACGCTGGCTCATACACTTGTGACCTATCGCTTGAATAAGCCGCTTGAAACTGTGGGGGATTTGAAAAATGCTATTGCAAAGCTCATCCCGAAGGGTAAAGAGAATAAGTATCTGGCCCAGGTATTTCAGGCTTTGAGGATTGAGGTGAATCAGGAGCTGGAGGCTTTAAAAGAATTTTTGGAGCAGGCAGCTGATGTGATCAAGCCTGAAGGCCGTTTGGTGGTGATGTCATATCATTCGCTGGAAGATAGACTGGTAAAGAATTTCATAGCCAGAGGTAAGTTTTATGGTGAAGTGGAAAAGGACTTTTTTGGAAATCAGATCAAGCCGTTCGATAGCCTGACACGTAAGGCGGTTGTGGCTTCTGAGGAGGAAATTAAACAGAATAACCGGGCACGTAGTGCCAAACTTCGTATTGCAGTAAAGAATTAGGTCTTTTAAGATTGAATATGACTAACCAGTTCAGAAAGCCAAATGAAGATGAGCAGATTGAAGGACAGGTTTCATCTGAAGTGAATGAGAAGGCAGAGGTTCCAAGGAATTTCTTTACCATTTTGTTTACTGAGGGTGTTATCTCGAAACAGGCGGCAACAGAGATGCTTCCCTTTATCATTTTTATTGCTTTTCTGTGTATGATTTATATCGGCAACCGTCATTTTGCAGAGAATAATATTCGTGATATTGATAAGCTGAGCAAGGAAGTAAAAGAACTGAGCTGGGATTTTAAAACATTAAAAGCAGACCTGATGCTTAAAAGTACGCAGACTGAGGTTGCAAATGAGGTGGATACATTAGGACTCACTGAGCCAAATGAACCACCAAAGAAGATTGTGGTAAGTGCTGAGGAGTTAAAATAAGATATTGATTTTGTGTCTGAGGATATGTATTCAGGATAAAGGCATTTTTTAAAACAGTATTAGGCAGCTGGCTAACAGCAGATAACAGTTAACTGATAACAGAAACCCATTGAATATAAGAACCGACATATTGCTCCGAGTGTACGTTGCCTTTGGCATGATCGTACTTTTGGCCTTTGCGGTATTATTTAAGTTATTTCATGTGCAGTTTGTGGAAGGGGATAAATGGAGGGACATGGCCGATAGTCTTTCTACTCGTTTTGCCAATGTTGAGGCTGCAAGAGGAAATATTTATTCTGCAGACGGTAGTCTTTTAGCGACTTCAGTACCAGAATATGAGATAAGAATGGATATGCTTGCAGGAGGTATTGAAAATGATGAAGTGTTTTATGAAAAAGTAGATTCCCTTGCCAGAAAATTGTCGGCATATTTTGGCGATAAATCGAGCAAACAATACTCAAGGATATTACGTGAAGCTCGTGGTGATAGTGCCCGCTATTTGCTGTTAAAGAGGAATGTGACTCACCAGGAATTGAAGGAAATCCGCAAGTTCCCAATCTTTAGAATGGGTCGTTATAAAGGTGGGTTGATTTCCGTTCAGCAAAATAAGCGTATTCTGCCTTTCCAAACATTAGCTCAGCGTACAATTGGGTATAAGAATAAGAATGTTCAGCCTGTGGGACTTGAGGGGGCTTATGGTTCCTATATAGACGGTGAGAGTGGTAAGAGATTGATGCAGAGAATTGCCGGTGGGGTATGGATGCCTGTAAATCAGGATATTGAAATTGCTCCGAAGGAAGGTGCTGATATCATTGCAACGATTGATATAAACATGCAGGATGTTGCACAAAGGGCTTTAAAGAAGCAATTGATTGCCAGTGATGCAGATCATGGCTGTGTAATCCTGATGGAGGTGGCTACAGGTGAAATACGGGCAATTGCCAATTTCAGTAAGGTTAAGCCGGGCGAGTATAAAGAGCAGTTCAATTATGCAATTGCCGCCAGTCAGGATCCGGGTTCTACTTTCAAGCTGGCTTCTTATATGGCTTTATTGGAGGATAAGAAGGTGGATACCAATACTCTGGTGGCTACCGGCGACGGGACTTATCGCATTCCAGGTCATACCATCCGTGATTCTCACGGAGGTATAGGTACGGTAACAGTAAAAAAGGCATTTGAGGAATCATCTAACGTAGCCATTGCAAAAATGGTTAATGAGGCCTATCAGAATGAACAAGACAGGTTTTCTGAACATCTGTATGAATGGGGATTGAATAAGAAACTGGAACTGCAGATTCCCGGTGAAGGTAAGCCGGTTATAAAAAATCCTGAAAACCGCAGCTGGAACAAAAAGCAATCGCTGCCACAGATGGCTTATGGGTACGAAATGCAGATAACACCTTTGCAAATGCTTGCATTCTATAATGCAGTTGCCAATGATGGAAAGTATATCGCTCCGATTTTTGTTCGTGAGATACGTCGCCTCGGTAATACTGTGGAACGTTTTAATGCCCGCGTTATCAATGAAAGAATCGTTTCTGATGAAACCCTGAAGAAGGCACAGGCTTTGCTGGAAGGTGTCGTTACTGAAGGAACAGGTAAAGGACTGGCATCACCACTGTATAAAATTGCAGGAAAGACCGGTACTGCGCAGGTTGCCGATGCCAATAAAGGGTATCGGGTAGATAAAAAGTATCAGGCCTCTTTCTGCGGTTATTTCCCTGCTGATAATCCAAAATATTCATTGATTGTGGTGGTTAACAATCCCCGTAAGGGAACTTATTATGCAGCCTTGGTAGCAGGCCCTGTGTTCCGTGAGATTGCCGATCGTGTTTTTACCAGTGATGTTAGTATGTACGATCCGTTGAAGGAGCAGAAGTTTACCGGAAATTTAAAGCTGCCTGCCGCCAAGACCGGAGAGAAGAAAGCCACTCAAAATGTTTATAAGGCATTTGGTATTAAGGCATTGTTTGCTGCTAATTCTGAATATGTTACCCTGGATACCAACAAAGGTGTTGTAAACAGTGAAGTTAAGATCGTTGAGGGTACAGTTCCGGATGTTAATGGTATGGGATTAAAAGATGCGCTGTACGTATTGGGTAATTCAGGCCTTAAGGCTATGGTTCGCGGCAGCGGTAAAGTAATTAAGCAATCGTTAGAGGCAGGAACAAGGGTTGCCAAAGGGTACCCGATTATATTGGAACTGGAATAATGAAAATACTCAAAGACATATTATATGGGGTATCGCTCAGAAAAGTAGTGGGAACTACCGATGCTGAGGTTTCAGCATTATGTTTTGACTCGCGTAAAGCAGTGCCCGGAGTAATGTTTTTTGCTGTCAGAGGTACAGAATCTGATGGTCATACTTTTATTGGGAAGGCAATTGAATCCGGTGCTATTGCGATTATTTGTGAGGAATTTCCTGAAGACCTGCATGAAGGTATTAACTATTTTATGGTTGAGAATGCCGCAAAAGCTCTGGGAATTGCGGCTGCTAACTTCTACGACAGGCCTTCGGAAAAACTGAAACTGGTAGGAGTTACGGGAACTAACGGGAAGACAACAATCGCTACACTTTTATTTCAGTTATTCAGGGATCTGGGATATAAAACAGGATTATTATCGACTGTACAAAATCAGATTAATGATGTGATCACAGCCGCCACGCATACTACACCGGATCCTTTAACCCTTAACGGATTACTTGCAGAAATGGTTGACAGTGGTTGTGATTATTGCTTTATGGAAGTCAGTTCACACGCAGTTGCACAGTCGAGAACTGAGGGACTCGATTTTGCAGGAGGTATTTTCACAAACCTTACTCATGATCATCTGGATTTTCACAAGACTTTTGAATCCTATCTGAAGGCTAAGAAAGGCTTTTTCGATGGATTAGGTAATAAAGCATTTGCATTGACCAATATCGACGATAAGAATGGTATGGTCATGCTTCAGAATACCAAAGCTCATAAAAAGAGCTACGGACTTAAGAATATTGCTGATTTTAAAGCGAAGATCATTGAAAACCATTTCAGCGGATTATTGCTGAATGTAGAGGGTGAAGAAGTCTGGTTTAAGATGGTAGGCAGTTTCAATGCCTATAATCTTCTGGCTGTATATGCAACAGCTTTATTACTTGACCAGGACCGGACAAAAGTATTGACTTCACTTAGTCGTTTAAGCGGAGCTGAAGGCCGCTTCGATTATATTATTTCACCTTCCGGAATTATCGGAATAGTGGATTATGCTCATACACCAGATGCCGTTCAGAATGTGTTAAGTACAATTCAGGATATCCGTAAAGGTACTGAGCAGGTTATTACTGTACTCGGATGCGGTGGTGACCGTGATAAGACTAAACGTCCGGTAATGGCGCAGGTTGCCTGCGACTGGAGTAATAAAGTGATCCTTACTTCTGATAATCCGAGGACTGAAGTCCCGGAGCAGATTATCCGTGATATGGAAGTAGGAGTTATGCCTCAGAACAAGAAAAAGACACTTTCTATTACCGATAGAAAAGAAGCTATCCGTACCGCGTGTCATCTGGCAAAACCCGGCGATATTATTCTGGTAGCAGGAAAGGGACATGAGAAATATCAGGATATCGGAGGAGTAAAATTGCCTTTTGATGATAAGGAGATATTAATTGAATTTTTAAATCTGGTAAGCTAATGCTGTATTACTTATTTACCTGGCTTGATAAGCATTATGATATTCCCGGGGCAGGACTGTTCCAGTTTATATCATTCAGGACTGCCATGGCGGTGATCTTATCCCTCCTGCTTACCACAGTTTATGGTGGCAGGCTGATCAGGATACTGAGAGCAAGACAGGTAGGCGAATCGGTGAGGAATCTGGGTCTGGAAGGGCAGATGCAAAAACAGGGAACTCCTACAATGGGAGGTTTAATCATTCTGTTAGGAATTCTTGCACCAACCTTGCTTTTTGCGAGACTGGATAATATCTATATCATCCTCATGCTTGTAACAACGGTCTGGATGGGAGCTATAGGTTTTCTGGACGATTATATCAAAGTTTTTAAAAAGGATAAAGAAGGACTGGCCGGTCGTTTTAAGATCATGGGGCAGATTGGGCTTGCTCTGATCATTGGATGGACTATGTATTTCCATCCGGATATCGTGGTAAGGGAACAGGTTACTCTGCCGGCAAAAGTTAAGGCGCCACTAGAGGTTCATCAGCGTGGTAATCAGTTTTACTATACTCAGGATCTCAAATCAACCATAACGAATGTGCCTTTTTATAAGGATAATGAGTTCGATTATGCTAAAGTTCTGACAGTGTTTGGCGATGAGTATGAAAAATATTCCCTGGTTGTTTTCCTGCTGTTTGTTATTGTGATTATTACAGCCGTTTCAAACGGAGCTAATCTGACAGATGGTATAGACGGACTGGCTACAGGAACTTCTGCAATTATTGGGATTACACTGGCTATTTTAGCTTATGTATCAGGTAATACCATTTTTGCGGATTATCTGAATATCATGTATATCCCTTAC
>JBAZHY010000087.1:0-7097 GCA_041652175.1 Pedobacter sp. | reverse complement strand
AGCTCGTTGACCTGAACGATCTGAAAAAAGTGGTTTCCTATTTATCGGAAGGGGTAGGAGCTGCCGAAATCAAAGAAAGCTACGGAAGTATTTCCGGTGTCACTGCTGGGACGATTATCAGAAAGATTGTGGCAATTGAACAACAGGGCTTATCCCGGATATTTGGAGAAAAATCATTCGATATCCAGGATTTGTTTAGCAGGGTTGATGGCAGGGGTGTGATCAGCCTGCTTAATATTTCTGATGTTCAGAATCAGCCTGTATTGTTTTCTACCTTTTTACTGAGCTTACTGGCTGAGATCTTTTATACAATGCCTGAAGCAGGAGATCTGGATAAACCCAAACTGGTATTCTTTTTCGATGAGGCACATTTACTGTTTAAGGATTCTCCCAAAGCATTTCTTGAGCAGATTGAAACCATCATCCGGCTGATCCGCTCAAAAGGTATTGGGGTATTTTTCTGTACTCAAACCTCAATGGATGTTCCCGAAAGTGTTTTAGGCCAGTTAGGAAACAGAATTCAGCATGCTTTGAGAGCATTTACCCCGAACGATGTGGAAGCACTCAAGAAAACGGTAAACACCTATCCAAGATCAGAGTTTTACGAAATAGACCGTATACTTACATCATTGGGTACCGGGCAGGCCCTGGTCACCGTTTTGAATGAAAAAGGGATCCCGACTGAAGTTGCTGCAACCCACCTTAGCCCTCCCAAATCCGTAATGGGGCCTCTGTCTGCAGCCGATCTGGATACCCTGATGCAATCAAGTTCATTATATCAGAAATATCAGGAGGTCATTGATCCGGTCAGTGCTTATGATATTCTGACCCAAAGAATCAATGAAAGACTTGAAGCTGAACCTGATGTAAAAGAGACGAATCAGACTAAAACCGGAAGGGAAGAAAAAAGTACCTTTGAAAAGGTAATCAATGCCCCAATTACCCGGCAAATTGGTACCGCCATCGTACGGGGATTATTCGGAATGCTGACGGGAAAAAGGAGCAGAAGCCGCTATTAAAATAAAAACCGGACTGCAGATAAATTAGATTTATAACAAAAACAAAATAAATAGAAGCATGAAACCCACTTTAGTAATCCTGGCAGCAGGAATGGCAAGCCGTTATGGCAGTATGAAACAAACAGATGGATTCGGACCAAATGGAGAAACAATTATTGAGTATTCTATTTATGATGCAATAAAAGCAGGATTCGGCAAAGTGATCTTTGTAATTAAAGAAGAATTTGCAGAAAACTTCAAAGGTATTTTTGAGCCTAAACTACAGGGAAAGATTAAAACCGACTATGTTTTCCAGACATTCGACCTTAAACCTTTCGGTATCGACATTGAGATTGAAAGAGCAAAACCATGGGGAACAGCCCATGCAGTTCTGGCTGCAAGGGACACGGTGAAAGAACCATTTTGCGTAATCAATGCAGACGATTTCTATGGAAGGGAGTCTTATCAGAAAATGGCTGATTTCCTAAATAACGATGTTACCGACTCTCAGTTCTCAATGATCGGTTTCCAGATTGATAAGACTTTATCTGAATATGGTTCAGTATCAAGAGGGGTATGTGATGTAGATTCAGATGGTAATCTTGCTGAGATTCATGAACGTACAAAAGTATATTTTAAGAACGATGAATCCGGAAATAAAGGAATCGTTTTCGAAGAGAATGATCGTCAATATCCTTTGGAGGCAGAAACCAGAGTATCTATGAACTTCTGGGGCTTTACACCTAAGATATTTGAATTATCCGCCGGTATGTTCAAAGAGTTTGCTTTATCAAATAAGGATAATCCCAAAGCAGAATTTTTCATTCCTATAGTTGCTGAAAAGCTGATCAGAAATAAGCAGGGCAGTTTCAGGGTAATCCCTACACAAAATCAATGGTTTGGAGTAACCTATGTCGAAGATAAGCCATTTGTTCAGGAGAATATCGATAAGCTGGTGGCTTCAGGAGAGTATCCTGATAACCTGTGGCAATAATTAAAAGGATGATCCCTGATGTACTAAAAACATTGGGGATTGTCATTTATAAGCTAACTGGTCAGATTCCAGGGCTACCCTGCAGTTCCTGATCAATACGTTTATTCCAGACCGTCTGCATAATCCTGTTAGTTCCATGTCCGGTTTCTTCATCATACTTTTCCTGTAATTGATTCATCTGCCTGTAAAACTCCAGATATTCAAAATTGATGATGCCTTCATAATTATCCGGAGTTAAATTCTCTGAAGCCAGTTTTTTTCTGAACCGCTCTGCAATTAATTTAACCAAGTCAAAATGGCGCTGCTCATGATTAAGGCTATAAGGATTTTTAACCATTGGTGATGCCCATGATGCACTCTTAACCATATATACTTTCAGATCAATCCGCACCTCTATCATGCCATCATGAAATTCCCTTCTCATATCATAGCCAAAAGAGGGGAATATAGCAGCCTGATACTTTGTATTCTGCGGAGTTTTTGCTTTAAAATCATTAAAATCCAATGGTCTGGATTTATGATAGTAAACAGTATCCGGATCGTCTTCCTGATAATCAGAGAATGAAAGCTTCACACCTTTTGCAAGAACAATATTAGTAGCAGCTTCCTTTTTTACCCAGTTCTGAATAAACTTCAGACTATTGCCAAGCACTGATCTCAGTGCCGGCTCGATATGTTCGGATTTATGAATTGACCGGGTATATTTCAGGGATGTGCTATAAGTGGTTAATGGCTGAATTCCCCAGCTTTTTTGAAATTCAAACTGAAGTTTTAAGATCACCTGTCCGGAAACGTTGGTGCTCTGATTTGTCTCCCTGATTTTGCATTCCAGAATACGGATATTGATAGCAGTTCCTGAGGTATTCCTTACTAAGCCACTGAGCAGGAAATCGCTGATTGCCCTTGTGCTTCCTCCGGCAATATCTGAAGGATAGCTTTTTGGCCTTAATCCATCTTCTAAATACCAGATATTGGCAAATAGCTGTCCGGGGACACGTTCGTCAATAACCTGATCAATATAATAATCCCAGTAAGCAGAACTCACTTGTTCCGTTTTAAGCCGGATAGTTCCGGGAACGGATTGAGCAGGGCATGCCCACGGCCATAGTCCGGATAGCAATGCAATAATCAAAAACCTGATCAATCCTGAAATCACGATACTTTGTATAAATGGAAATAAATATTTAAAAATAGCAAATAACAAAACAGGCCGCTCTTAATGGGGCGGCCTGTTTTAAAAATATAGAATCTGTATTACTTCTTATCGTCTTCTTTTACTTCCTCGAAATCAACATCAGTAACATGATCACTGCTATCCTGTGCTGAAGCTTCTCCCTGAGGAGCACCTTCAGTTTCCTGAGAAGCCTTATACATTTCTTCAGAAGCTACATTCCATGCAGCCTGAAGCTCAGCCTGAACAGTATCAATACTTTCGAAATCCTTAGCTGCATGAGCATCTTTCAATTTCTTCAGACCCTCTTCGATAGGAGCTTTCTTATCAGCAGATAATTTATCCCCGTATTCCTTCAATTGTTTTTCAGTTGAAAAGATCAGTGCATCAGCGGCATTTAGTTTTTCAACTTCTTCGCGTGCTTTTTTATCTGCTTCAGCATTTGCTTCTGCCTCATCTTTCATCTTCTTGATCTCTTCATCAGTTAAACCTGAAGAAGCTTCAATACGGATCTTCTGTTCTTTATTGGTAGCCTTATCCTTTGCAGCAACATGAAGGATACCATTGGCATCGATATCAAAAGTTACTTCAATCTGAGGGATACCACGTGGTGAAGGTGGAATACCATCCAGGTGGAATCTTCCGATAGTTCTGTTCTGATTAGCCATCGGACGCTCACCCTGAAGGATATGTATCTCTACAGACGGCTGATTATCAGATGCTGTGGAGAACACTTCAGACTTTTTAGTCGGAATGGTTGTATTCGCATCAATAAGCTTGGTCATTACACCCCCCATTGTTTCAATACCAAGGGAAAGCGGTGTAACATCAAGTAATAATACGTCTTTAACCTCACCGGTTAATACACCTCCCTGAATAGCTGCACCGATAGCAACTACCTCATCCGGATTTACCCCTTTTGAAGGTTCTTTACCGAAGAATGCCTTTACTGCATCCTGAATAGCAGGAATACGTGTAGAACCACCTACTAAAATGATCTCATCAATATCTGAAGTACTTAAAGCTGCATTCTTTAATGCCTTTTTACATGGCTCAATAGTACGTTTGATCAGACTGTCTGCAAGCTGCTCAAATTTAGCACGGGTCAGAGTCTTAACCAGGTGCTTTGGCATACCGTCGCCGGCAGAAATGTAAGGTAGATTGATTTCAGTCTGAGAAGTACTTGATAATTCAATTTTAGCCTTCTCAGCAGCTTCTTTCAAACGCTGAAGAGCCATTGGATCTTTACGAAGATCAATACCCTCATCGCTTTTAAATTCATCTGCCATCCAGTCGATGATCACCGCATCAAAGTCATCTCCTCCAAGGTGAGTATCACCATCAGTAGATTTTACCTCAAATACCCCATCACCAAGTTCAAGCACTGAAACGTCATGTGTGCCACCACCACAGTCGAACACCACAATCTTCATATCCTTATGAGCCTTATCCAGACCATAAGCTAATGCCGCTGCGGTTGGCTCATTAATGATACGTGAAACTTTCAATCCTGCAATTTCTCCCGCCTCTTTAGTAGCCTGACGCTGAGCATCATTAAAATATGCCGGAACTGTAATTACAGCTTCGTTTACTTCCTGACCAAGGAAATCTTCAGCTGTTTTTTTCATTTTCTGCAAAACCATTGCAGAAATCTCCTGCGGAGTATATAAACGATCATCGATCTTTACACGCGGAGTATTATTATCACCCTTAACAACGGTGTAAGGTACACGTGAAATTTCATTTGTTACTTCTCCGAAGCTATTGCCCATGAATCGCTTGATTGAAGATATGGTCTTAGTTGGATTGGTGATCGCCTGACGTTTCGCCGGATCGCCCACCTTACGCTCTCCATTATCAACAAATGCCACAATTGAAGGCGTAGTACGCTTACCTTCACTGTTTGGAATAACTACAGGCTCATTACCCTCCATTACCGATACGCATGAATTTGTAGTTCCTAAGTCTATACCAATTATCTTTGCCATATTAACCCTCTTTAATTTGTTTTAGTTTAACATGAGATAATTAACAAGCCTTGTGCCAAATAAAACATCACCTATAATGACAGTACTTTTTATTAGAACCTAACCTAATCAGTCATTTCCAAAATGACAGGATGGCAGATTTAACACATAAGGGATTCACATAAAAAATACGGGGAGATGCTGACAGGGAAGCAACATGATAAAGTGGGGGGATTTTACCTGAACTGAAGACAGCCAGAAATAAAAAAAGCCTGCTCAGATAAGCAGGCTTTTGAAATATTATCTAAAGAAATATTATTCTTCTTTTTTCTCTTCTGTTTCAACTGCAGGAGTCTGGGTTTCTTCAGCAGAAGGGGCTTCCTCAACTACCGGAGTTTCAGCTACCGGAGCTGCTTCAAGTTCTTCAGTTACAATCTCTTCTTCCACTACAGGGGCAGCTTCAGCTTTAGGGGCTTTAGCAGCAGCAGCCGGAGCATCTGATTTTTTAGCTTTTGAACCACGACGACGTGTTGTTTTCTTTTCAGCAGCCGTTGCATCGCCTGCACTGTAGATTTCATTATAATCAACAAGCTCAATTAAAGCCATAGATGCATTATCACCTAAACGGTTACCCATCTTTAAAATACGGGTATAACCACCGGGACGATCAGCAACCTTAGCTGCTACATCACGGAAAAGGATAGAAACTACCTCTTTATTTTGAAGATAACTAAATACTGTACGACGGGAATGAGTCGTATCGCTTTTTGATTTTGTAATGATTGGTTCAACATACACACGCAAAGCTTTTGCTTTAGCTAATGTAGTAGTGATGCGCTTGTGTAGAATAAGCGAAGAAGCCATATTAGCCAGCATCGCTTTGCGATGGCTGTCAGTACGACTTAAATGGTTTACTTTTTTACCGTGTCTCATTGTTTGTTAGGTTTTGCACGTGCATACCGTTCCCGTAAAGACGGGAGGAATTATGCGATTCGCTTAATTATTATTCTTCGTCTAATTTAAATTTTGAAAGGTTCATTCCGAATGATAAACCTTTAGATTTTACCAGATCCTGGATCTCGGTTAATGATTTCTTACCAAAGTTTCTGAATTTAAGCATATCAGCAACATCGTAAGAAACAAGATCAGCCAGTGAACGGATATCTGCCGCTTTTAAGCAGTTCAATGCACGAACTGAAAGATCAAGATCAACTAATTCCATTTTAAGTATCTTGCGCATATGCAGGATTTCCTCATCAACTTCTTTAGTTTCTTCTTTCGCCTGAGATTCAAGCATGATATTCTCGTCAGAGAATAACATGAAATGATGAATCAGAATCTTGGCTGCTTCTTTTAATGCATCTTCAGGATGAATAGAACCATCAGTTGCAATATCAAGAACTAATTTCTCGTAATCTGTTTTCTGCTCAACACGGAAGTTTTCAATTGAATACTTCACATTCTTGATCGGAGTATAGATTGAATCAATAGCAATCACACCTAAAGCAGCATCAGCATTCTTATTTTCCTCTGCAGAAATATAGCCTCTTCCCTTGTTTACTGTCAGTTCGATCTCCAGAGTTACTGAAGACTCCATATTACAGATCACAAGATCAGAATTAAGAACCTCAAAATTATTTGAGAACTTAGTAATATCACCGGCCTTAAATTGATCCTGACCATTTACAATTACGAAGATTTTCTCGCTATCACCTGAATCACCGGTTTTTTTGAAACGTACTTGTTTCAGATTTAGAATGATCTCGGTTACATCTTCAACCACTCCTTTAATAGTTGAAAATTCGTGAGATACTCCGGAGAAACGTACTGAAGTAATCGCAAAACCTTCCAGGGAAGATAAAAGTATTCTTCGTAAAGCATTACCAATGGTAACACCGAAACCAGGCTCTAAAGGTCTGAACTCAAATGTTCCGTCGAAATCCGTAGATTTCTGCATGATAACTTTA
>JBAZHY010000086.1:0-7148 GCA_041652175.1 Pedobacter sp. | reverse complement strand
CGGGCAATGTCAGTGTAAAATGGATGGTAAGTCTTGCGACCTTGCTGTCAGAATTAAGGGTAAGGCCTATTTTGTGGATGGAACCAATATAGATGATCATGGAGATGCTCATGCAAAAAATGGTTTCTGTGAAAAAATCCGAAAAGCAGAAGTAAAAGGAAGTATAGTAAACAATCGGTTTTTAGCCACTCATTTTAAGCTTTTACCCGAATCCTCTGAGTCTAAAGATCGTCTTCATTGATGAACTTCTGATCCAGCTGTTTGCCTGTTCTGGCGCCTAATTTTTTAATCTTTTCAGCTGTGATGCTAAGATTGCCGCGTCCGGTTGAGAGCTTATTCAAAGCTTTATCATAAGCATCCTGACTTTGTTTGATATTTTTGCCAATACCCTCCATATCATTCATGAAACCAATAAACTTCTCATACATTTCGCCGCTTAACCGGGCTATTTCCATTACGTTACGGTTCTGTCTTTCCTGTTTCCACATACTTGCAATGGTGCGAAGAGTGGCGAGAAGTGTTGAGGGGCTAACGATAACTACCTGTTTATCCCAGGCGTAATTAAATAGTTCTGAATCCTTCTGAACGGCTATTCCGAAAGAGGACTCAATAGGTATAAAGAGCATCACAAAATCAGGAGAGTTAATTTTGTAAAGTTCAGAGTAATTTTTAGAAGAAAGTTCATTGATATGGCTTCTGATTGAAGAAATATGCTGCTTACTGAAAAGTTCCCGTTCTTCTTCAGATTCACTGTTAATCAGGCGTTCATATGCTACCAATGATACTTTTGCATCCACAATCAGGTGCTTATCTTCAGGAAGATCAATTACGACATCGGGTTGAAATCGGCTTCCATCTGCTGATTGAAGGGATGTTTGGATTCTGTATTCCCTGTCTTTGACCAGTCCGGATCGCTCTAATACTCTTTCCAATATCATTTCGCCCCAATTACCCTGCTTCTTTTGATCTCCTTTGAGGGCCTGAGTCAGATTCTTAGTTTCCAGATTCATCAGGTTGGATTGCTCAATCAGTTGATTGATATGACCCTTAAGCATATTTCTTTCATCGGATTCTGTTTTGTAAACCTTTTCAACTTTCTCCTCAAATGCCTTAATATTTTCTTTTAGCGGATTTAAAATAATATCCAGATTATTACGGTTTTGCTCCGTAAATTTTTTGGTTTTTTCATCTAGAATGCGTGCTGCAATAAGTTCGAAATCCTTGTTGAATCTTTCCTGATTGTTTATGAGCTCTTTCTTTTGTTCCTCGATCTTCTCTTCCCGTGCTTTTAAATAAGACTTAGAACTTTCCAGTTCGCGCATGGTTTCATTAAAAATCAGGCGTTCTGAATCCAATTCTTTTTTAACTTTCTCCAGTTCGTACCGAAGGTTCATAGCACGTTCTTCAACCTTAGCAAGGGTAATTTTCAGTTGTTCATTTTCGAGTTTTAACTGATCAAAACCAGCTATAGAAACCCCGTTTCCGGAATTTCTGGTTCTGAAATAAATGAACAACAACATAATAATAAGAGAAGCAGCTATCAGAATATAAGTTTCCATTGCTAATTATTTTATGAAAAATACGAATATACAATACAGATTCAGACCGGTATCGATTTGGGCCTCATATTTATTGCTGATGATATTGTTTAAACCCGCCAGTCCGAATTCTGCAATTTTTACATTGTTTACTGCATAAATGTCAGGTTTTCCAATAATGTCTTTGAGCAGCCGATTAATATAGGGGATGTTATTTATACAATATTACAATAACTTTGATTCATCTTGTTTAAACAGCCAAATCCGGACAGGAATGAGGTTTTTCCCGGTAAGAAATTTATCAGACATGGTCTTTTAAAGGTAAATTATTTCAATTTATTTTTATTCGGAATGGTTATTGAATATGTTTATAGAAAATTGAACTAAAACTATGGGATTAATTTTAATGATAGTCATTGCTGTAATCAGTTTTGCAGTCCAATGGCGTTTTAAAAGCAAATTTAAGCAATACACAGAAATGCCGCTGGCATCCGGCATGAGTGGCAAAGATATCGCAGAAAAAATGTTACGTGATAATGGTGTTTCAGGCGTTCAGGTTATTTCGGTAGAGGGACAACTTTCAGACCATTATAATCCGATGGATCGTACAGTAAATTTAAGTCCGGAGGTATATCATGGCCGTAGTGTTGCCGCCGCTGCAGTTGCCGCCCACGAGTGTGGACATGCTGTTCAGCATGCAAAAGCTTATAGCTGGTTAAAATTCAGATCTGCAGTTGTACCGGCTGTTAATGTAGCTTCAAAAATTACTCAATGGGCCCTAATGATTGGAGTTATACTTCTTGCCTTTTCGGGTAACATTACTGTACTTGCTATTGGTGTAGCTGCACTTGCAATCGTTACACTATTCGCATTTATCACATTACCTGTCGAATTTGATGCAAGTAACAGGGCATTGGCCTGGTTACAAATGAATAAGGGCATCATGCAGGCTGAAATCGAAAACGATCAGGCAAAAGATGCATTATGGTGGGCAGCTATGACTTATGTTGTTGCTGCTTTGGGCTCTCTTGCAACTTTGGTATACTACGCGAGTATGCTGATGGGAAGAAGGGACGAGTAAAACCAATGATAAAAAATAAAAAAGGGCCTGATGAGATTAAATTCATCAGGCCCTTTTTTTATAGCGTAATTTTAGTTTAGCTTGTATGGGGTAATTAATTGAAATTCGGGAATATTTACATTAAACTTTTGTCCGTCCACAATGCGGATCATTTCATAAAATCCCTTCATACTACCCATATCAGTTTTCAGATTGCAGCCTGAAACATATTCATGGTGATTACCGGGCTCAATTACAGGTTGTAAACCAACAACACCTTCGCCTTCAACTTCACGTTTAGTTCCGTTTGAATCAAAGATCATCCAATGACGGTTTAATAGCTGGACACTATATTCTGTCAAATTCTCAATATTTATCCTGTAAGCGAACATAAAATGCTCATTCGCAGGATTCGAATATTCAGGCTGATATATCGTTTCTACCGATATTTTTACCCCGTCAGTGATTTTGGTAACCATAATGAATAAAATTAATCAATGGCAATATAAAAATAAAGCAAAAAATCAGACCATTTCAGGTTGGAACCGTTCATTAATTTCCTGAAGAACAGAATAGATATCATCAATATTTTCAAGTGAAACCAATTTCATTCTATATTCCTTAAAATCAGGGATTCCTTTAAAATAGTTGGCATAATGTCTTCTCATCTCAAAAATTCCGGTTTTATTCCCTTTCCAGATGATAGATTTATCAAGATGAGTCCTGCAAACTTCAACTCTTTCACTAATGGTTGGACCTGGTAAATATTCGCCGGTATTGAAAAAATGTTTGATTTCCCTGAAAATCCAGGGGTAGCCAATAGCTGCCCTTCCGATCATAATGCCATCAACCTCATATTCCATACGCCAATCTGCGGCCCGCTCAATTGAGGTAACATCACCATTTCCAAAAATTGGTATTCTGATTCTTGGATTTCTTTTAATTTCCCGGATCAGAGTCCAGTCTGCTTCGCCCTTATACATTTGAGCACGGGTACGTCCATGAATGGTTAAGGCCTGTATGCCAATATCCTGGAGCCTCTCTGCAACTTCATAAACATTTTTTGTGCTGTCATCCCAACCCAAACGGGTTTTAACGGTAACCGGAAGATGGGTAGCCTCTACGACAGCTTTTGTCATTAACACCATTCTGTCGATATCCTGTAATAAACTTGCTCCTGCACCACGGCATGCTACATTTTTTACCGGACAACCATAATTAATATCAATCAGATCGGGTTTAGCTAAAGTAGCAATTCGGGTAGCTTCACGCATACTCTCGATTTCGCTTCCGAAAATCTGAATACCAATAGGTCTTTCATATTCAAAGATATCCAGCTTGGCCCGGCTTTTTGCCGCGTCGCGGATCAGCCCTTCAGAAGAGATGAATTCTGTATACATCATATCCACCCCGTTCTGTTTACACACGAAACGGAATGGAGGATCACTCACATCCTCCATCGGAGCAAGCAGGAGCGGGAACTCGCCCAAATCAATATTTCCAATCTTAACAGACATTAACTATCTTTCAACTTTTATTTCAGTGCTATCCGCCGACAGCAATAAAACGCAAAATTACAAATAATTAATCAGCATGTTTAAATCCGGGTCAGCAGAACGTCATCCTTTCCATTCATTACTTCTCCTCTTACTGTTAATTTTTAGTGGTGCTTTTCTGTTTACAATTATCGCACTTGCACTTGGATCTGCAATTTTTGGTCTTGATGCTATGATTAAAATGAGCTCAGGATCTACTGAAAATATTCAGATACTGAAACTGGTTCAAATAGTAACTTCCATAGGAATGTTCATCTTACCGGCTTTGTGGTTTGCTAAAATGGAAAGCAATAACTGGTTAGCTTTTCTTAAATTAAACAGGTTTTCCTGGATTCTGGTCGGATTAACAATACTTATCATGTTTGGTCTGGCCCAATTTCTTGAATATATTAATGACCTGAATAAGTCTATGGCTCTCCCATCCTTTTTAAAGGATCTTGAAGCCTGGATGCTTCTGAAGGAACAGCAAATGGAGTTAATAACCAAACAGTTGCTGGTGATGCCGTCTGTAAATTCATTTCTTGTGAATATTCTGATGCTGGCAATTATTCCGGCCATAGGTGAGGAATTAACTTTCAGGGGATGTTTGCAGAAAATATTTAAGCGCTGGACCGGAAATTACCATGCAGCGATATGGATAACTGCTATTATTTTCAGTTCAATTCATTTTCAGTTTTATGGATTTATTCCCAGAATGTTATTGGGAGCCCTCTTTGGATATTTATTTGTTTGGAGTGGAAGTTTATGGATTCCGATTGTCGGTCATTTTTTGAATAATGCGGCAGCAGTTGTTATTGCCTATGTATACCAGCAAAATGGTAAGTCTGTTGATGAAATGTTTAAATCTGAAAAGCCGGAGATACCATTCATGCTTATTGGTTTGGCTGTTTCTGTTTTATTACTTCGTTATTTCTATGTTTCAGCAAAAAAGGAAATACCTAAATTAATTAATAATGGAAGCAGGATGGATTAAAATCTTTAGCTCTGCTGATTTTTTTAAATCAGAATTGGTCAGACAGGTATTAATTGACCATGATATTGAAGCTATTCTGATCAATAAACAGGGTTTCCCATATACAATTGGTGAATCGGAAGTTTATATCCATGAAGAAAATTCCCCTGAAGCATTGAGAATTATAAATGAAAACGAATTATAAATGAAAACGAGAGCCATAACTGGTTTTTTCTTTATTGTGATAGTATTGGCCTTGGTGCTTATAAGCAGCTATACCTTTGCTTTATTTTTTATAATCATTACTACGCTGTGTAGCCTCGAATTTTATAAATTAGTAAGCACCGAAGAGGTAAAACCTCAGTTTATTACCGGTTTGCTCTTACTTTTCAGTATAATCTTGCCGCTTACCAGTTATTGTCTGTATGGAACTTCACTAAACAATCTGCTATTTTGTGTTCCTTTTGTTATTCTGGTAGTCGTAGTTGAATTGTACAGAAAACACAACAATCCGTTTCATAACATTGTGTACACAATCTTTGGAATAATTTACGCAGCAGTTCCATTTTGTTTTTTTTATATTATGACATATCGGGATGGCCAATATTCCAGTCACTATCCATTGGCTTTTCTGATTATGCTCTGGTCGAGTGATACAGGAGCTTATCTTTTCGGAATAAGTTTGGGAAAACATCGCCTTTTTGAAAGGCATTCCCCTAAAAAAAGCTGGGAAGGTTTTATTGGTGGAATAATCTGCAGTATGCTTGCCGGTTTTATTTTGAGCATATATTTTACTGAACTTACTTTTTTGCAGTGGCTGGTGATTTCAATTATAATTGCAGTGGCCGGCACATTTGGTGATCTATCAGAATCAATGCTCAAGCGCAGCCTTTCTACGAAAGATTCAGGGTCATTTTTACCGGGTCATGGTGGTTTTCTTGATCGTTTTGATGGCCTTTTACTTGCAGCACCTCTTGTATTTGTTTATTTATACCTGATCAGCATTTTTTGATGCAATGAAAATTTGGAACGGTTTTTATTAAGATTCTGTCAGAATAGGAAAATATATGGAACAGGACTTTAACGAAATTAATGATTCCGGTGATGAGTATGAGCCTAGACCCGATCGTTCCTTATGGTACATGAGTATCAGCCTTGGTGTTATTATTTTGATCATGGGTTATCTTACCCTGTTTGTAGACGATATTTATAGTGTTTTTTCAAGAAAAGAAGAAGTTCCAACTTTCGTGCATGAGAAGAATTCGGATGCTTTGATTAAAAATTCGAATATGGATGATAGTGAAGTGCGGAGTTCTCTGGTCAGGTTTATCGAAGCTTTTTATAATGATCAGAGGAATGGTTATTTTGATCCTCCGAGTTACTTTACTCCAATTACCCAAACTTATTATAACTATCACAATCTTACTTATCAGCGTTTGAAGAATCTTCATTGGAAACGTTTGTCTGACATGAGAAATTTTAACCTCCATTGGACTGTTTCAAGCCTGAAATACGAACGTGAGGGGAGTCTGCTTATTGCCGACTACTGGACAAGCATTACATATTTTCAGCCATCTAGAAATCAGGATGTTTCAGCTGATATTAAAATGGAGATGACCGTGAATGAGGAGGGTAAAATACTTGCTTTAAGAGAGCTTGAAATCAGGAACCTAATTGAAACCCGACATTTTAATGATACGAGTTTATTTACTCAAAATCAGGTCGATCCTGCCTCCGGAAATTCTCTAAATAGTTCTGAAAATCAGACAGCTGCTGAAACCGATGTTATTGCCAATGCGAAATCGAAATATGAGGGGAGATTATTTGATCTGGGCAATGTAGAGAAAGAGCCTGAATTTCAGGGTGGGCAAAATAGCCTGGCCAAATTTATTAGTTCCAATCTTCGTTATCCCCGCAGGGCCAGAAGAAAAAAAATTCAGGGGAAGGTCTTTATTGGATTTATTGTTGAAAAAAATGGCTCTCTCACTGATTTTAAAACCGTAAAAGGTATAGGAGGGGGATGTGATCAAGAAGCAATCAGG
>JBAZHY010000085.1:0-7200 GCA_041652175.1 Pedobacter sp. | reverse complement strand
AGATGGAGTCCTGTGCTTTTTTTCTATTCCTCACCAGTACGGAAAGTATCAGAATAAATGGAAATACCAGAATCATGGCAGCTATAAATACAAAAAAGCCCCAGCAAAGAAATAAGATGGAAGCTATTTTTTTTATTGCCTGTAGCATTATCTGATGTATTTATAAAGAATATACCATTGATCCTGTTTATTGAGGCGGTTGTTAAAGCGGTAATATATCCTGATAGAATCCTGCTTCATCAAATTGTTTTCTATCCGGGCTTTCATCTCATCGCTTAGGGTCTGATCTTTGTGACTATCGGGCCTGATATAATAACCTTTTTTGTTCTCTTCCCGGGTATACTTTAAGATCTTTCCCGTAAATCTCGACAAGTAAAATGAAGTTTGAAAGGCCATATAGGTTGGTTCCTCCCTTTCATATCGGGTAAAGTGCATATTTGCGAATTTAACTTCATCTGTTTTATGTTCAGGTTTACCGATAAGATAGATGTCTTCATTACCAATAATCCCAGACATTTTCATCGCATCTGTTTTATAGGGATCATGCTCTTTTTTTGTCGGGAGAATGATCATATCAAATCCTGCCCTGGCTATCAGAATGATCATAACCGATGCCAGAATCCATTCAATATTTGATTTTAGTTTACCGAAATATAAAACTGATGCAACACTTAGTCCCATTGCAAAACAAAGGAGAATATAAATCCATGAATCCTGTCTGATTATTCCGAATACAGCCATTCCTGTTAATCCTGCGATTACCGTGATTCCGATGAACAGATAAAATATTCTGATCCATTTTTGATTAATTACTGTAGTTTTCTCATAAACAGCAAAGGCCAGGAGGGAGTAGATGAACGGGAAAAACATGTATAGATAACGTTCCCTGGTTCCGGGCGAAAGAAAATAAAGCAAGCCATTGGCCAGACAGAACCAAAGACTGAATCTGAGTAATGGGTTTTCTTTTAAGATAGTTTTCCAGTTGGTTTTTATTGTCAGCAAAAATAAGAGGAACCATGGTGCTGAAATCTTGATTAGCTGAATTGGAAAATTCAGAAAATGTTCCAGATTATCATGCAGGCTGGATTCCATTCCGGTTCTTGAAAATGTTTCTGTAAACAGGCGTGCGAGATAAGGACCGGCTTCATGATAAGTTGAATAAAGTATAAAATAACCCCCTCCGCCGGCAATGAGGATCAGGATTCCTGCCAAATGCCAGAGAGAGAATAACCTTTTGAAATCTTTATTCAAAGTGAATATGACTAAAAGTGTAATTGCCTGAAAAAATAAAGAAGGAATCCCCTTGGTCAGTACTCCTGCGACAGTGAGCAGGTAAGAATAAATGAACAATGAATTAAATTTCTTCTGCTGATAAAAATGAAAGATCAGAATCGCCTGCAGGTAAACGATCAGGGCATAGAACAGATCAATCTCTCCCAGTAATGAAAAATAAAACAGGATATCTGCACTGGTCAGATAAAACAAAGCAGAAAGCATTGCAGCTTGTTTGCCTATATAATTTTTGCTGATCCGGTAATGAATAAATGCCGTTGCAAAAAGGGATAAGATGGAAGGTAATCTGACAACCCATTCAGCCTTCCCCAGTAGCGCAAAGAAAGCAATCAATACCCAGTTATAAAGTGGGGGTTTGTTATAATAAAGCTCGCCGTTTGTGGTTGGAACTATCCAGTTATCGGCTAAAAGCATTTCAAGTGCAACTAAAGCTCTTCGGGGTTCTTCAAAGATCAGCTGGTAAGAATTCAGGCGCAGGAAATAAGCAAGCGGAATTAAAATTAGAATGGCAGCCAGCAGATTTTTTTGATAAGATTTTGCTGTGCCGTTTACCATTTCTAAATTTTTAAGAATTCGCAGGCTTTCTCGGCTGCGAGTTTTTCAGCATTCTTTTTATTATAGTCCCTTCCGATAGAACAGCTTTCACCGTCTACATTCACCTGGATCGTGAATAGTTTAGAGTTTTCTCCCTCTTCGTTTGGAATTATTTCAAAGGTAATATCTTTTCCGTGACGCTGACACCATTCAATTAGTTTGCTTTTGAAATTAGTTTCTGTAAGCTCGAGGGTATGAATATCAATATGCGGTTTGATGATGCGGTTAAGAAGAAAATTCCGGGTAAAGTTATAATCCTTATCCATGTAAACCGCTCCGATCATTGCTTCAAAGGTATCTCCCAGAAGGGAACCTTGTTTACTGTTATGATTGAGCAGTTTATTGTCAAATTCAATATGCTCATCAATACCCAGCTTTTTAGCCAGCTGATTGAGATTTGACCGGCTCACAATTTTTGAACGCATTTCAGTCAGAAATCCTTCATCTTTATAAGGGTACATTTTAAAAAGCAGTTCTGCTACAACAGATCCCAGAATGGCATCGCCAAGAAATTCAAGTCTTTCATTGCTGTTTTTAGCTCCGTTCTTTATCGGAACAGCGACAGAACGGTGTCTGAAGGCCATGCGATAAAGCCTTATATTGCCGGGAACAAAACCCAGAAGATTCTCCAGAGATCTTATATACTTACGGTCGCGCGAAAAATAAAGCTTATAAATTCTGGAAAAAGGCATTAATAACTGTTATTCAGGTGAATAAAAACTAATATACAGGTTTAATGTATTCCGAAAGGAAAAATTTACAGTGATTAAGCTCAGGCCTGATATTTTTTGAAGATAACAGAAGCATTATGTCCGCCGAAACCAAATGTATTACTTAATGCTGCGTTTACCGGACGTTTTTGAGCCTTGTTAAAAGTGAAATTTAATCTTGGATCAAAACCCGGATCATCAGTAAAATGATTGATTGTTGGAGGGATAATGTCATTTTTGACAGCTAAAATTGCAGCAATTGCCTCTACAGCACCGGCAGCACCCAGAAGATGACCGGTCATCGATTTGGTAGAACTGATATTCAGCCTGAATGCATCTTCCTTGAAAAGATCAATAATAGCTTTTACCTCACTGATATCACCAAGTGGGGTTGAAGTACCATGAACATTGATATAATCAATATCAGATGGTTTTAAGCCCGCATCCCTCATCGCATTGGTCATAACCAGTTTAGCTCCTAATCCCTCAGGATGTGGGGCAGTGATATGATTTGCATCAGCACTCATACCTCCTCCAACTATTTCAGCATAGATCTTTGCTCCGCGTGCTTTTGCATGCTCCAGCTCCTCAAGAATGATACTTCCGGCTCCTTCCCCTGCCACAAAACCATCACGGTCTTTATCAAATGGGCGCGAAGCGGTTGCAGGATCGTCATTTCTGGTCGAAAGTGCATGCATTGCATTAAAGCCACCCATGCCTGCTTCGTTAATAATGGCTTCCGAACCTCCTGAAACAATTACATCAGCCATTCCTAAACGGAGATAGTTAAATGCATCGATCAGTGCATTGGTTGAAGAAGCACAGGCAGAAACAGTTGAGAAATTAGGTCCGCGCAAGCCATGGCGGATAGAAATATGACCCGGAGCGATGTCCAGAATCATCTTGGGAATGAAGAATGGATTGAAACGCGGGGTTCCGTCTCCATTGGCAAAGTTTACAACTTCATCGGTAAAGGTTTTTAAACCCCCGATTCCCGATCCCCAGATCACTCCGATACGGTTGGTGTCCAGATTGGGAAAGTCTAAACCTGCATCTTTAATAGCCTCATCAGATGCAACAATTGCATAATGAACAAAAGGATCAAGTTTACGTACCTCCTTTTTGTCCATAAATTCTTCGGGATTGAAGTTTTTAACTTCACAAGCGAATTTTGTACGGAATTTCTCAGTATCGTAATGCGTTATAGGAGCGGCGCCGCTTACCCCATTGATCAGACTGTTCCAGAATTCCGGAAGAGTATTACCGATTGGAGTAAGCGCACCAAGTCCTGTAACAACAACTCTTTTAAGCTCCATTTATGATGAGGATATCGTAAATTACTTTACGTTCTTTTCTAAATAAGCAATAGCTTGACCTACAGTACCAATAGTTTCAGCCTGGTCATCAGGGATAGCTACGTTGAATTCCTTTTCAAACTCCATGATTAATTCCACGGTGTCTAATGAATCGGCACCAAGATCATTGGTGAAAGATGCCTCTGGTGTAACTTCACTTTCGTCAACACCTAATTTTTCAACGATAATTGCTTTAACTCTTGAAGCGATATCAGACATGGTTTTATAATTTAATTGTTAAATAATTCTGTGCAAAGAAAAATAAATTCTATCAATTTTCAAACCTTTTTGTTTTCCACAATTTATTCTCCAACAAATTGAAGCTTTAAGCATATTACTTTTGTAATTTTGTACAGGAGATAAATCATTGAATAAAACTACTTTAAAATTAGAACTTGATTTTGACTTTGTGCTTGTTGCCATAACGGCACAGCTCAGGGATTATATGTTCTGTTTTAAGCTTAACAGGCAGTTAGGGACTGGTTTTTGTAAGGTAGAAGATCTTGAATTGTCATTTAATGCAACTGAAGATCCTTTCTATTTCAGCAGGTATTTATATCTGCAGTCTGAATCAGAAACAGAACTTTATGTAATTGCCAATAAGGGTTCTGAAGGTTTTTTAGTGCCTGAAATGAAAAAGGTGGATTTCTTTTTATTAATCAGAAATTATATCGATGATGAGGATCTCAGAAAGCTTATTAACGGTCTGAATAAGATTCCGGAAGTACTGGTAGCAGCTGAAGTAGACCCTAAAAAATTGAAATCCAAAGAAAATCTCATATTTTAGCCCAGTTTACATGGTGTACAAAATACACAATGTTAGAAAAGGGATTAATCCAAATATAAACGAAAGCAGATGAAAACGGTTCACAACAGAACTAAAATTGTAGCCACATTAGGTCCGGCTTCTTCAAAGAAAGAAGTCTTATTGAATATGATCAAGGCCGGTGTTGATGTTTGCAGGCTGAATTTTTCTCACGGAAATCAGGCAGACCATCAAAAGGTTATTGATATTATCCGTGATATTAATAAGAAGTATAAAACCAATGTAGGTATTCTGGCAGATCTTCAGGGGCCAAAGATCCGAATCGGACTCGTAAAGGATGGTGGAATAAATCTCACCAGCGGGCATAAGATAGAGATTACCACGAAAGAACTTATTGGTGATGAGAAACAAATTTATATCACTTATCAAAGTTTCCCGAGCGATGTTCGTTCAGGAGAGATTATTCTTCTGGATGATGGTAAGATACAAATGCGTGTATTGAGCACCAATAATAAAGATACTGTTCAGTGCGAAGTACTTTATGGTGGAATCCTCACATCGCGCAAGGGAGTAAACCTGCCCAATACCAAGGTTTCCATCCCGAGTTTAACGGAAGAGGATCTTACCAATCTGGAGTTCGCCCTGAAAAATGATGTGGAATGGATCGGCTTATCATTTGTAAGATCAGCAGATGATATTATAGAACTGAAAAGGATCATTGCCAGAAGCGATAAAACTGCAAGGGTAATTGCCAAAATTGAGAAGCCTGAAGCGATTGATAATATTGATGAGATCATAGAAGCTACAGACGGTGTAATGGTTGCCCGTGGAGATCTTGGGGTCGAAATGCCTATGGAGCAGGTTCCCCTGCTTCAGAAGATGATTGCCAGAAAGTGCCGTGCATCTTCAAAGCCGGTAATCGTTGCTACACAAATGCTTGAAAGTATGATTACTTCTCCGCGTCCTACACGTGCTGAAGTAAATGATGTTGCAAATTCTGTACTGGACGGAGCTGATGCAGTGATGCTGAGTGGTGAGACTTCGGTTGGGGAATATCCGCTGATTGTGATTGAAACCATGAATAAGATTGTCAGGAACGTTGAAGAGAACGATTATCCTTTCAATACTCATAAAGATCTGAATGAGAATTCTGCCACTTATATGGGGGATGCTGTTTGCGGATCTGCGGTATTCCTTGCAGAAAAAACAAATGCTATCGGAATTATTTCAATGACCTCTTCCGGATATACGGCATTTGAAATTTCAAGCTACCGTCCTAAAGCGGCTACTTTTATTTTTACAAGTAATCGTAAGCTTTTAAATACTCTGAGTCTTTTATGGGGGGTACGTGGGTTCTATTATGATAAATTCGAAAGTACCGACAGAACTTTCCGCGATGTAAATCAAATACTCAAAGCAGAAAAGCTTGTTGAACCGGGCAATGTGGTTATCAATACCGCAGCAATTCCGATCGAGAAAAAAGGTAAAACCAATATGATTAAAGTTACTGTTGTTGAATAATATGAAGTGCTTCCCGGACGTTTTTAATGTTCCGGATAACCGTATAATATTTTAAAAAAGGCCGGCTTATGCCGGCTTTTTGTTTGTGTATACTGATGTTTTAAAATCAGGATAAAAATGACCTTTTTTTGAGTTTTCCACATAGCTAACTTGCTTTAATCCATGGCATTATTATTTATTTGGGTGCTGGGGCAATGATACACTAACAAGCTGTGGAAAACTCCTGTTCTGTAAAGATGCCTTCAACTGATAGATTTGATTAAAAACCCCTAAACATTTTTTCTAGGGTAACTGACTCAATTACAACGTTAAATTTTTTGATATGGGTAAATCTTCTACAAACACAGCAGCAAAAGGAGCCGGAAAGGGTCTCGGATTCCAAAGATATTTCACCAAAGAGGGTGTAAATGTGTATGATCTTTTCAAATATGAAAAGCGTACCTCAGTGATACGTAATCCTGCAGGAGATGCAGTATTCGAAATGAAAAATGTAGAGGTGCCCGAAACCTGGAGTCAGGTTGCTACCGATATTCTTGCACAGAAATATTTCCGTAAGGCAGGAGTGCCACAGCCCGATGGAACAACATCGTCTGAAAACAGTATCAAGCAGGTTGCCCACCGTATGGCTAATTGCTGGAAGGTCTGGGGAGAGCGTTACAATTACTTCAAAAGCAAGGAAGATGCGAATATTTTCTACGATGAATTGGTTTATACCATCGTAGGACAGCTGGCGGCACCCAACTCACCGCAGTGGTTTAATACCGGACTGCACAGCTCCTACGGAATTACAGGTAAACCTCAGGGTCACTATTTCGTAAATCCGGATACAGATAAACTGGAAAAATCAACTTCTGCCTATGAGCGTCCTCAGCCTCATGCCTGCTTCATCCTTTCTGTAAATGATGATCTGGTAAATGATGGTGGTATCATGGATCTTTGGGTTAGGGAAGCAAGAATCTTT
>JBAZHY010000084.1:0-7233 GCA_041652175.1 Pedobacter sp. | reverse complement strand
AATCAAAAGAAATCTGCTTGGATCCATTACTGCTTTAAATGAAAATGAGCCTTCGGCAATCATGATGCTTAAGGAAGCATTGCTTAATCTGAATAGTGCAGAAAAGTATAATCCTGAAATCAGGGAATTAAGTGAGCGCCTGAACAGCTGCCTGATAGAGGTTAAGGATATTCTTTCTGAAATCGGCCGTATCGAACAGAATAGCATGATTAATGAAGCAAGACTTGAAGAGGTGAATGCCCGTCTTGATCTGATTTATTCTCTTCAGAAAAAACACAGGGTAAGTTCAGATTCTGAACTTGTGCAGGTTAGGGAAGATTTATCCGCAAAACTCAATCATATTTTATTTGCAGATGAGGATATTGAAAAATTAAGGAAACAAAACAGTGAATTGTTTGCTGAACTATCCGGACTGGCAGATGAGTTAAGCAGGAGCAGATCGAAAAGCATTCCTCAGGTTGAAGCAAGTGTTATAGAAAGTTTAAAAGAAATAGGGATACCGAATGCTATCCTGAACATACAGAATGACCTACTTCCCGAATCCAAATTTGAGATTACAGGAAAAGATCGCATTAAATTTTTCTTCAGTGCCAATAAAGGTCAGGCTCCCCAGCCCATGAATAAAGTTGCCTCAGGAGGCGAGTTATCAAGGCTAATGCTGAGCATCAAATCCCTGATTGCAGTACATACTGCATTACCTACTATTATTTTTGATGAAATAGATACCGGTATTTCAGGCGAAATTGCCCTGAAAGTTGGTAATATCATGGAAAAACTATCTAAAAATATGCAGGTAATAGCAATTACACATTTACCTCAGATCGCAAGCAAAGGACATTCTCACTACATCGTATATAAAGAGGAGAATACTGATATTACCTATACCAATATCAGGAAATTGCATGAAGATGAAAGAATAACAGAGCTTGCCAAAATGCTCAGCGGAAATAATCCCGGCGAATCCGCTTTACAAAATGCCAGGGAATTACTCTTAAATCATTAAACAGTTTAAGAATTAGAGATTAATAATAACTTTAGCTTTTTATTTACGTCAAAACAAAAATTAATCATATGTATAACTTACTGAAAGGTAAAAGAGGTATTATTTCAGGCGCATTAGATCAAAATTCAATTGCCTGGAAGGTTGCAGAAAAGGCTCATGAAGAAGGTGCTTCATTCGTTCTGACCAATGCGCCGATTGCAATGCGAATGGGCGAGATCAATGCACTAGCTGAATCAACAGGCTCTCAGATCATTCCTGCCGATGCTACCAGCGTAGAAGACCTGACTAATTTATTTACCCAATCACAGGAAATCCTTGGAGGAAAAATTGATTTTGTTCTTCATTCTATTGGGATGAGCGTAAATATTCGCAAAAAGCTTCCTTACCCTGAACTTAACTACGAGTTCTTTCAAAAAGGAATCGATGTATCGGCTTTATCATTACATAAAATGTTAAGTGTAGCCAAGCAACTCGATGCCATAAATGAATGGGGGAGTGTTGTTGCCCTTACTTATATGGCAGCGCAACGTACCTACCCGTTCTATACCGACATGGCTGATATTAAAGCAATGCTCGAATCCATAGCAAGAAGCTTTGGATATCACTACGGAGTAGACAAAAAGGTGCGTATCAATACCGTATCCCAGTCGCCGACAAAAACTACTGCCGGCACAGGAATTAAAGGCTTCGGAGACTTCTATGATTATGCAGATGCTATTGCACCACTTGGAAATGCAGATGCTGAATCTTGTGCTGATTACTGTATCACTTTGTTCTCAGATCTTACACGGATGGTTACCATGCAGAACCTGTTTCATGATGGAGGATATTCTTCAACCGGTGTAAGTGATAAAGTACTCTACAATTTAGGGGTCGACAAAGAATAAAGGTCGTACCTCAATCTTTCTATAAAAAAGCCGGAGAACAATGTTCTCCGGCTTTTTTTATGACCACTTAAATCGATTCTATCAATACGATCTTAACCTTTGTGGTGCCGGGGGGACTTATTGTCCCGATCCCGTCTGAACTCTGTATCTCCAGCACAATTTGTCCCGAACGGGTCAGATAACTATATGACACTCCGTTATAAACTTGTGGAATCTGCTCATAAGTTCCATTTTCAAATGAAACATAAACCAACACACCTCCATAATCATTAAAATAATTATCAATCTCGGGCATATTGATTGAAGCTGTATAAGCACGTCCTCCATCAAGTTGGATCCAGTTTGAGGCATTTAAAGTGGTATGAATAGTACGGTTCGGAACGATTTGCTCCTTTTTACATCCTGCACCAAAAAACAGCAGGATAACTGAAAGTAGAAGTATGGGCCTTTTCATAATCTTAAGTACAGGAATAGTCTGTATAGTTAAGACGTAAAAAAGGGAAAATCGTTGCATATTTTTTAAAAAATATACTTTATGTCAATATTTAATTTTTATTTCAATAATTAATTTATTTATATTTAAATAAAAACTGCATCATGAAAAATAAAACAAACTTTAATTTGATTATTGGATTAGTTATTATTTTCTCCAGTTTGGCTTGCAAGAAGCAATTAGAAAAAGGCATTCCTCTTAATCAATTAAGTTCAGTTACAAAAAGCATAAGTGAGAACGCACAGTTTCATACCGGATCAGTGCAAATTATCACATCAGGAAACAATGATCTTGTTATCGGAATAAGAGAATTCAATGATCAAGACCATGAAGTTGTTTACTTGTTACAGAGATCTTCATCGGAACCAAAAATCAGCCTGAATATTAATAATGCAGAAGTTGTTTATTTATTACATGGCCTACTAATTAACTCATTAGACAAAAAAGAGAGGTACTATTTCTCAGTGGAAAAGCAGGAGGAAAGAGATATTTTTAACCAATTACCGTTTGAGTACAAACAATTTTTCAATTTGAAATCCCAGGGATTTGGACTAGTCCGTTTTTTTGATAAAATTTCAAAACTGGATGCTAAGGCAATAAGCAAAGTTAATTCAATTGACTTTCTTTCTAATGAATTTAAAAAACACAAACAGGATGCATTGTTAACACAAAGTGCCAGCTGTCTTGCGGGTGGTGCAGGTGCAACATCTTGTAGTATTAGTGGTACAGGCGGATGTTCGGTCTCGTGTAGCTCAGGATATTATGCCTGTTGTAACATAAATAGTTGTGTATGTAATTCTAAACCAATTCGAGAGTAAAAAAATGGGGGGAATAGTTGCATCAACCATTCCCCCCATTAGCTAAAATATATTTGAAGATTAATCTTCCTTTTTCTCTTCTTTCTTTCTTTTCGGAGTTTTATTCCTGGCAAGAATACGGATCTCTTCCTTTTCTTTATCGTAATCCACTTCCATAGTATCGCCCTCAGTAAGTTCTCCCTTAAGGATTTCCTCAGCTATCGGATCTTCCAGATATTTCTGGATTGCCCGTTTTAAAGGACGGGCACCAAAATTGGAATCATAACCCTTTTCTGCGATAAACTCCTTTGCAGTATCAGTTAACTTAATTTCATAACCCAGGGTATGAATACGTGTGAACAATGATTTCAGTTCAATATCAATGATCTTGAAGATATCCTCTTTAGTTAGGGAGTTAAACACCACCACATCATCAACCCTGTTAAGGAACTCAGGGGCAAATGCACGTTTTAATGCATTTTCAATAACACTCCTTGAATATGAATCAGACTGGGAAGACTTTGCATTAGTACTGAAGCCAACACCCTGTCCGAAATCCTTCAATTGACGTGCCCCGATATTGGAGGTCATAATGATGATCGTATTTCTGAAATCAACCTTACGGCCTAAACTATCTGTCAGTTGTCCCTCATCCAACACTTGTAATAAGATATTGAATACATCCGGGTGAGCTTTTTCAATCTCATCCAGAAGTACCACTGCATATGGTTTTCTTCTTACCTTTTCAGTAAGCTGTCCGCCTTCCTCATAACCCACATATCCCGGAGGCGCACCTACCAGACGCGATACTGCGAATTTCTCCATGTATTCACTCATATCCACCTGAATCAATGCATCTTCTGTATCAAACATAAAGCGTGCAAGTTCTTTAGCGAGCTCTGTCTTTCCAACCCCTGTCGGGCCAAGGAATATAAATGAACCAATTGGTTTTTTTGGATCCTTCAACCCCGCACGTGTACGTTGAATGGCTTTTGTCAGCTTTTTAACCGCATCTTCCTGACCAATAACCCGATTGTTGATCTCATCAAACATCCCCAGAAGTTTCGCACTGTCTGCCTGTCCGACACGTTGAACCGGAATACCGGTCATCATTGACACTACCTCAGCAACATTATCCTCAGTTACGGTATAACGCTTGGTTTTGGTCTCTGCTTCCCACTCACTTTTAGCTCTTTCAAGCTCTTCCAGCAGATTTTTCTCGGTATCACGAAGTTTGGCAGCTTCCTCGTATTTCTGACTGCGTACAACCTTATTCTTCTCGATTTTGATCTCCTCGATTTTTTGCTCCACATCAATTATATTTTGTGGAACATGAATATTGGTAAGGTGAACTCGGGATCCCGACTCATCTAAAGCGTCGATCGCCTTATCCGGAAGAAAACGATCAGTAATATAGCGTGAAGTTAAGCTCACACAAGCATTGATCGCTTCATCAGTATAAGTTACACCATGATGCTCTTCATATTTTTCCTTGATTCTGTTCAGAATTTCAATAGTCTCTGCAGGTGTGGCAGGCTCTACCATTACTTTCTGAAAACGACGATCGAGGGCACCATCCTTTTCAATAAACTGACGGTACTCATCCAGTGTAGTTGCACCGATACATTGTATTTCACCTCTCGCCAATGCAGGTTTGAACATATTCGAAGCATCCAGCGATCCCGAAGCACCGCCTGCCCCGACAATGGTATGAATCTCATCAATAAATAAAATTACATCAGGAGATTTTTCCAGTTCATTCATGACCGCTTTCATTCTCTCTTCAAATTGTCCGCGGTATTTCGTACCGGCAACTAATGAAGCAAGATCGAGGGTCACTACTCTTTTATTAAATAATACGCGGGATACTTTACGCTGAACAATACGCAGCGCAAGACCTTCAGCAATTGCCGACTTACCCACACCCGGCTCACCAATGAGGATCGGATTATTCTTTTTACGACGGGAAAGAATTTGTGAAACACGTTCAATCTCTTTTTCGCGTCCTACGATCGGATCCAGCTTTCCGTCTTCAGCAGCGCGGGTCAGATCACGGCCAAAATTATCCAGCACAGGGGTTTTAGATTTAATATCAGATACCTTTTTAGGCTGACTGAAACTCTCCTCCTCCCTGAAATCCTCGTCACCGGCAGGTGAACCCGGAGCCTCATCACGGAAACCTTCTTTATTATTTTCTACTTCAGCTTTAAAAATATCATAATTGACACTATACTGCTGAAGGATCTGAGAAGCAATATTATCTTCATCCCTAAGAATAGAAAGCAATAAATGCTCTGTTCCGATAATATCACTTTTAAATATTTTGGCCTCAAGATAAGTTATCTTCAAAACCTTCTCTGCCTGCTTGGTCAGAGGTATATTACCCAAATTTACGGTAGTACTTGATGTACCCTTTACAGAATCCTCTACCGACTTCCGCAAGCGGGCAGTATCTACCCCGGCACCCTTCAATATTTTTATTGCCATCCCGTCTCCTTCTCTTATGAGACCAAGCAATAAGTGTTCTGTGCCAATATAATCATGACCCAGACGCAGGGCTTCTTCCCGGCTGTATGATATCACGTCTTTGACGCGTGGGGAAAATTTCGCTTCCATTATATTACCTTTCTGTATGTTTTAACGCCCTAAGCTATTAATTATTGGATTAATTGAACCGGGGCTTCTGTAACAAGTTATCAACAATTACGCCATTTAAGTTAAAAAGGTTTATTGGCCGGAAGACATAATAAAGTTGACATGTCTCTGACTAAATTTACGATATTTGAGGCTCAATCCATAACACTAATGTCAGACGAAAAAATAATATTTTCCATGGCCGGGGTAAATAAGATTTACCCTCCGCAAAAACAGGTTCTTAAAAACATTTATCTTTCCTTCTTCTATGGAGCTAAAATAGGGGTGATTGGTCTTAATGGCTCCGGAAAATCATCATTACTTAAAATCATCGCCGGACTCGATAAATCCTATCAGGGTGAAGTAGTCTTTTCTCCGGGATATTCTGTGGGTTATCTTGCACAGGAGCCGGTTCTGGATGCCCAGAAAACTGTACGTGAGGTAGTTGAGGAAGGCGTTGCCGGTATTACAGCTATACTGAAAGAATACGAAGATATTAATGAAAAGTTTGGCCTGCCCGAGGTTTATGAGAACCCGGACGAAATGGATAAACTATTAGCCAGACAAGGCGAATTGCAGGATCAGATTGATGCCAGCGGAGCCTGGGAACTTGACACTAAGCTGGAACGTGCGATGGATGCACTGCGCTGCCCTGACCCGGATTCAAAAATTGCCACTTTGTCAGGTGGAGAACGAAGACGTGTCGCAATGTGCAGATTATTACTCCAGGAACCGGATGTTCTCCTTCTCGACGAGCCAACCAACCACCTTGACGCGGAAAGTATCGACTGGCTGGAGCAACATCTGAAACAATATAAAGGAACCGTAATTGCAGTAACCCACGACCGTTATTTTCTGGATAATGTTGCCGGCTGGATTCTTGAACTCGACCGTGGCGAAGGTATTCCATGGAAAGGAAATTATTCTTCCTGGCTGGAACAAAAATCAAAACGGCTTGAAGCGGAAGAAAAGACTGAAAGTAAGCGTCAGAAGACCCTCGAAAGAGAGCGCGAATGGGTTCGTATGGCACCAAAAGCCCGTCATGCAAAATCAAAAGCACGTTTATCAAACTATGAGAAACTTGCATCCGAAGATACCAAAGAACGTGAAGATAAGCTGGAACTGTTTATCCCTCCCGGACCGCGACTCGGGAACCTTGTAATAGAGGCTCAGAACGTAAGCAAAGCCTATGGCGATAAAATACTTTTTGAAAATCTAAGCTTTTCATTACCTCCGGCAGGAATTGTTGGAATTATCGGACCGAATGGTGCCGGAAAAACCACACTGTTTCGTTTAATTACCGGACAGGAACAACCTGACTCAGGCTCTTTCCGCGTGGGACCAACTGTAGCATTAGGCTATGTCGACCAGAATCACGATGACCTTGATCCTGAAAAATCTGTTTGGGAAAACATTACC
>JBAZHY010000083.1:0-7241 GCA_041652175.1 Pedobacter sp. | reverse complement strand
AACCGGATTATTTAATGACCATGCATGGTATGTTCTGGAGGTTTCCTCAAACGTTCAGTTCAGGAAATTCTGCAGGGATTCGGCCAAGGTCGGCTTATTTAAAAGTATTGGGCGATTATACCCGTTGGAATGATCAGTTGGTCTTTGGCAGTGATGATGCTGCCAGGCTTGAATTTTTAAATAAGCGAAAAATTAAGGGAAGCATCGGGGGTGCAGGTCAATCGAATTCTAATTTATGGTTTACCTCTCTGAATCAGCCGGATAATTTGGGTCCAACAACAGCAGAAGGTTCTGTATGGTTAAATGAGACGGTAAAGGCTGCTGAATATTCAGAACCATTTCTCTTTGCTGGCTGGGATAGGCGGTCGGCCTGGATTCATCATACAGGTCAGCAGGCCGTAACAATAACCTTTGAGACCGATATTGCAGGAAACGGCCAGTTTAAACCCTTTCGGTCAGTCACTGTTAAACCTGGAGAAAGTTTAGAAATTAGTTTCCCGGGTTCCGAACCCGGGGAGTGGATCAGGGCAGTTTCAAATCTTGCCACCACTTTAACTATACAATTTACCTATACGGATTCCGAATTGCGTAATAAACGTCCGGATGAATTATTTAAGGGACTGGCTAATATAAATTCAGAAAAAGTCCAAAGTGGTTTATTATATCCCCTGGGAAATAACCGTCGAACCCTGGGAATTGCGGCTTACAGTCAGACGAACACGACAAAATCAATTCCTGAATATTATGAATTGAATCAGGATATGAAACTACAACCTGTTCATGATCCCTCTACGTTGAAGTTTATTCAGGATAAATATGCTATCCCAAAGCAAGTGGTCACTATTAATGAATCCTCTGTTTTAGTAGTGGATGACGCTGGCAGAAGATGGCGGTTACCACTTGGCGAGTCGGCTTTTACCGGGCAAACAAATGCAGGTTTATCTCGGATTGCAAGGGAAGTAGCTACTGAGCGGGATCTGCTCAATCTTCATGGAACGTTTTATGAACTACCTGCTGAAAACGCCGATGGTTTTGCTAAAGTACGTCCAATAGCCTCTCATTCCTATCAAATTTCAGATTTCGCCAGTTATCGGGGAATGATGATTTTAACCGGGATTGATCCCAAAGCTGCTGTAAACAATCCACAGATAATACGTTCAGAAGATGGAAAAGCAGGTGTTTGGGTAGGTGTTATTGATGACTTGTGGAAATTGGGTAAGCCGGTTGGAAAGGGTGGTCCCTGGAAAGATGCAGATGTTCAGGCTGGAATTCCTTCTGATCCTTATTTGATTGGGTTTTACGATAAGAAACAAGTTTCACTCTCACACGATTTGAAAGAATCTGTGAGCTTTTTAATGGAAGTGGAACCGGTGGGGCATGGACCCTGGATGAGATATAAGGAAGTGATTGTAGCTCCGGGGAAAACAGTGAACTTTACATTCCCTGCTGATTTTCAGGCAAAATGGATCCGTTTTTCTACAAATAAAGCAGCTCGGGTGACTACCTGGCTAACCTATCAATAATCTTTGGTGAATCATGAATACAATTAATCAAAATATACTGGCTTTCAGTTCGCTGTGCCCGGATAACAATGGAG
Source organism: Pedobacter sp. (assembly GCA_041652175.1). GTDB lineage: Bacteria > Bacteroidota > Bacteroidia > Sphingobacteriales > Sphingobacteriaceae > Daejeonella. Next base: position 5,644 of record JBAZHY010000083.1, on the reverse strand, counting down.
ATTATACACGACGGAATCCATGCATGAATTACTGTGGGATGATATAAGCCTATTAATTGATTCCGGGCTTTGAATTGTATGCAGGAAACCTGTTCATGGAACCCGGATTTTATCGGATAGAGAAGGGTTTAGGATTTCATTATATCACAGGTATGATTAACTGGTAAAAAATAGAAATATGGAAAATGAAAATACAGATTCAATAGTGAACGGACGACGGTCTTTTATACAATCAGCGGGTACTGTAGTTATTGGAGGTGCATTAGGGCTTAATCTGGGTATGGGAAACACTACTTTTGCCCAGAATAAAAGTGTCATTAAAGTAGGATTAATTGGTTGTGGTGGCCGTGGTACCGGAGCAGCAAGTCAGGCCCTGAAAGCTGATCCGAATGTAATTATTACAGCTTTAGGTGATGTATTTCAGGATCGTTTAGATAAGGCGTATGAATTACTTAAAAAAGTAAATCCGGAACGAGCGAATGTTCCCAAACAACATCATTATATAGGTTTTGACGCTTATCAGCGTGTATTGGAATCGGGAGTTGACGTAGTATTGCTGGCCACTCCACCAGGATTTCGTCCGGAACACCTGAGTGCAGCAGTCGATGCAGGTAAGCATATTTTTTGCGAAAAGCCTGTAGCTGTAGATGCTCCCGGGGTGCGCAAAGTACTTGCGGCATCAAAGAAAGCAAAAGAAAAAGGACTATCTCTTGTTTCAGGTTTCACCTTCCGTTATGATCTGCCCAAGCGGGCTTTGTTCGGCAAGGTTCTAAACGGGGATATCGGAACCGTTCGTGCTGTAACCTCTACTCGCAATGGCGGTGAACTTTGGTATCATCCGCGCCAGGCGGGATGGACCGAAATGGAGTATCAGATGCGAAATTGGTATTACTACAATTGGTTGTCTGGCGATTTTATTGTTGAAATGGTTGTCCATAGCCTGGATATGATGAGCTGGGCTTTGGGAGGGAAAATGCCTTTGAAGGCAACCGGTACCGGAGGTCGGCAGGTAAGAAAAGAAGAGAAATGGGGTAATATCTACGATCATTTTGCTATTGAATTCGACTATGATAATGGGGTTAAGGGATATAATTTCTGTCGCCAGCAGGATGGATGCTCAGGGAGAAGCTCCGTTGAAATTATTGGTTCAGAAGGGAATGCCTATTACGAGGGGGAGGTACATAAAATCACAGGTAAAAACGAATGGTTGTATCGTGGCGAGAAGAAAGACATGTATCAGGTTCAGCACGATGAGCTCTTTGCCTCTATCAGGAATGGGAAACCTATGAACGATGGTGAATTTATGGCCAACAGTAGTATGATGGGTATCCTAAGTCGGATGGTGGCATACAGCGGACAAACCATTACATGGGATCAGGCTATCAACTCCAATCAGATCTCCGGTCCTGCTTTTGACCAATACGACTGGAACCTTAATTGGCCGGTTCCTGATCCGGCTATTCCTGGAAAAACTAAGGTAATCTAAAATGACTATGATAATCTTTAAGTGTACAGCTGTCGTGTTTAAGAAGCTAATAATAGTATTAATGATTCTTATATGTGGAAGTTGTGCCCTCTATAAGAAAAAAACAATTGTTAAATCTGAAAAAGCTTTTACAGTCTACCTTAAAGATTCTGTTCCTGTATCGATAGATCTCATTTTTGATAAAACAGGTAAGCCAGATAAGTATCATGCTCACATATTTACCCCGGTGTGTGAAGAAAAAATCTGTTATCCGCTTGTTGTAGATGTATCATGGGATTTGCTGGGAAATTTTGATGGATACAGCCTTCCTATTGATAGTCCATTGACAAAATTTGATCATGAGGTTTTTAACACAGAGGATGTGAGTAAGATGCATGAAATCTTATCTGATAAATCCTCTGTACTTAAATTTTATTCAGCCCAAGACTTAGTTGATACTAGTGAAACTAAAGCGTCATCAGTAATCGATGGAGTAACCGGAGCAACCAGGCAATCTCTACAAGGTTCTGTAGTTTCCGGGGCAGTTCATAGTTCATATTTGTTATGGCATATTATGAATGGTGCTGCAGCTGACAGCATACTGCAACATACTGAAGCAATATTTAACGATTCTATGTTGGTTCGAATGCTGGAATCTGACAACTATCATTATCAGTATTATGCACTGGAAAAAATACCTGCAGACAAGGTTTCTGATCATCTTTTTGGTATAATTCGGTTGATAGGAAAGGGGGGGGAGTATGTGCCATATTTTGCAATCGAAAAAATACCAGACCATTTTTGGATGTCTTCTGATGTCCAACATTTGATATTGAATTTGCTAAATCAAGTAGATTTTAAAATTCAGAACCAAATAATCAACAAACTCAAGGGCAAGCGTTTATCGGAAATTGCCCTGAGCAAATTAATCGCAGATTTTCAGATTTTACAGCCGGGTCAGGTCATTAGTTCGCTAGAGATTATTATCGCAAATCAGGACTTGTTGAATTACAATCTTTTGATGAAACTTTCTTCCCTGTTAAGCAATCCTAACCCTGAATTGTCTGAGAAGATTTACCGGGTGCTCAGGAGCAAATCGGAAAATTTCCCCGAGATAAAAAAAATAGTAGAAAAGTATAAAAAAGGTGACTGAAAGAGATTAAAACGATAAACGGGTACATAATAGAGAATTTAACTTATAGAAATTATATAATGAAGAGAAACATGGGTAATAAAAGAAGAGATTTCATCAAAACCCTGGGGATAGGCTCAGGGGCATTTTTGATAAACCCGGGACCTGCTATCAGCAAGGAAAAGGAAGAAGAAGTCAGTACAATTGACTTGAAAGTATTTAAGAAGGTAAATTACAAAACGGACGTGTTAATTGCAGGAGGAGGTATGTCAGGGATCTGTGCTGCCTTAGCGGCTGCTCGTAACGGATGTAAGGTGATATTAATTCAGAACAGATCCAGGTTAGGGGGCAATGCAAGCAGTGAAATCCGCATGCATATTTCCGGAGCAAGCGCATTAAGGCAGGTTTGGAGAGAGACAGGAATCCTGGAGGAATTGGTTTTGACTGAAGCTGCAGAAAACCCTCAACGTTCTTATGAAATTTGGGATGCCGTATTGTTTGATAAATTGGCTTCCGAGAAAAATATTACTTTATTGCTGGATACTGCAGTTATGGATGTGGAAGTAGTTGAAGATAAGATAGTAATGGTTCGATCACTTTGTTCGCCAACGGAAGAAATCTATGAAATTAATGCAAAGTTTTATGCTGACTGCACAGGTGATGGAACCTTAGGAGCATTAGCTGGAGCAGAATATATGCAGGGCAGGGAAGCTAAATCTGCATGGGGAGAGTCTCTGGCTGTTGATAAGGCTGATCTGAGAAGTATGGGTAACAGTTTATTATTCATGTCTCGAAAGCATGAGAAAAAGATGCCTTATACTCCTCCCCAATGGGCTAGAAAATACACCAACAAAGACTTTGTACATCGAAAAATTTATACTATTGAATACGGTTACTGGTGGTTAGAATTGGGGGGTATGGAAGATACTGTTAAGGATGGTCAAAAAAACAGGAAAGATCTTTTAAGTGCTCTGTTTGGTGTATGGGATTATATAAAGAATTCAGGAAACTACCCGGATTCGGATAACTGGGCATTGTCCTGGGTCGGAATGATACCAGGAAAACGTGAAAGCAGAAGGCTTACGGGAGACTATATTATGCATCAAAAAGATATTCAGTCACCTAATTTATTCCCCGATAGAGTAGCATACGGTGGTTGGCCACTGGATGATCACCCTCCGGGTGGAATGGATACTATGGGAATTGTCCCATTTGTATCTATCCCTCTGAAGGGGCCATACTCCATCCCTTTTAGATCACTTTACAGCAAGAACATTAGAAACCTGTTGATGGCAGGGAGAAATATAAGCGTTTCGCATGTGGCATTATCTTCTACGAGAGTGATGGCAACCTGTGCAGCTTTAGGCCAGGCAGTTGGAACGGGTATAGCTTATTGTCATACAAATAGCATACTTCCAAAAGAGTTGGGAAATCAACAGTCTCATTTTACAAAGTTGCAGCAAATGCTGCTCAGGCAAGACCAGCCGATGTTAGGGCTTACCAATGAAGATGAGAATGATTTGGCCCGGATGGCTGTAATAAAGGCATCATCCGAGACAGCTGATGGTGCTGCAATCCATGTGATCGATGGATACAATCGGGATGTTAAGGACGGTAAGTCTCATCAGTGGCGTGCTGACATGAAGCTTGGAGAACCCTGGATTGAATTGAACTGGAATAAAAAAATCAAGATAAATCAAATACAACTGATTTTTGATACGGGTTTACACCGATTTCTACGTATTTCTCCTGAAGACAGTGTTTATAAAGATCAAATCAGGGGTCCTCAGCCTGAAACCATTTCCGACTACATCATCGAAGGAAAAACAGGTGGTGATTTTAGACAAATTGCGGTTGTAAAGAATAATTACCTGCGACGTGTGGTAAATACTTTCGAGCCTGTGGAAGTGGATTCAATACGCATTACAGTGCAAAGGACTAATGGTGATCCTCAGGCAAAATTGTTTGAAGTTCGATGTTATTTTGAACCAGCTTAAGAAAAAAATTAATTGGTTAAAAAGACCCAGATCGCTACGAAATGAGACAAAGAATATGTTGTTATATAGTATTATGCATGTTGTTGAGTAACACACCAGGAACATTATTTGCACAAAAATATGTTAAAATCGGAGACCAGGTACCTGAAGTAACTTTAAGCAATGTGCTTAACTATAAGAGCAAAACTTTAAAATTGTCGGATTTCAAAGGGAAGGTCCTGATACTGGATTTTTGGGCAACATGGTGCGGTAGTTGTATTGAAGCAATGCCCAAGCTTGATAGTCTTCAGAATAGATTTGATGACCGGATTCAGATATTATCTGTCACATATCAAACAAAAGCAGAAATAGATGCATTTAAAAAACGAAACCAGACGGTACGCGATTTCAAGTTACCTCTAGTAACCGGGGATGATAAACTTAAAAAACTTTTCCCTCATAGAGCACTTCCTCATTTAGTGTGGATTAGCCCGAAGGGCAAGTTCCTGCTTACAAGCAGTGGTTATAATGTAACGAATTCAACCCTTCAGGATATTTTGAAGACTAGTAGCCGGTAATTGATTAAGAATGAAGTCTTTCAAAGTAGAATGGATCACTTTGAACTTGGGTTTGAGGAACACAAGTGGTCAATCAGGTCACAATCTCATGGGTCATTATTTTAAGACTGACGCTTCAGACACAACTGATGATTGCGGCGATAATTTGGTTTAAATCAATACCAGATATGAGAAACTGTTTAATTTCAAAATTAGTATCATGAATGGATCTAATTCGTTTTTTATACCAGAAATACTTTTTTGCTCAGGATGGAAGCTGTGTCTTTTGCACAGTCTTCCTTCTTTGAGTTTGGAACTTCTGCCAGCATGCAGGAATGGTAAATGGTCAATCTGCACAGGAGACTCTCAAATGGTTTAATGTGAATACAAATAAGGATTAAGGTGCTGCGTAATTTTTACTTTTACAATCCTACCATTTTACCCGTCTTTGCTGCTTTCTTAATTGCTTCCACGATACGAATATCACGCAGACCTTCTTCTCCGGGAACTATGG
>JBAZHY010000082.1:0-7284 GCA_041652175.1 Pedobacter sp. | reverse complement strand
CAGGTCAAAAGCCTTTTGGAGTTGTTCTTTGTCCTTACTTTTCATCAGTGCTTTACCATCCAGATAATCCTGATGCCAGCGTTTTGCAACCGGACTCATGCGTTCTGCCTCCTGTAAGGTGGCAAACTGCGGAGGAAAGTCAGACGCAATTTTCGGACGGATGGTTGGAATACTTCCTGTAAGGAATCTCTCGATCGTTTTGGCATATGCGATAGCCTCATTCTGATTGTGTTCTTTTTGCTTTAGACGGGCCTCTTCCTCAGGATTAGTGAAAAATGAGGCTTCTGCCAGTATGCCGGGAATTCCATAAGTACCTCTTAAAACCGAAGATCCGGCACCGCTGAAAATGGTAAAATCTGAAACCACGCTTACCGGGGTTTTCGATTTATACATATATTTTTGGAGGTTCTTTCCCAGCATTTTGCCCAATTTTACTCCTGCAGGATTAGAGGATGAAAGCCCGTGATAATAAATAATCGGGAAATTCACTGCCGGATCCGCAGTGGCATTGTGGTGTATGGAAACAAATAAATCGGCTTTATTATCATTTGCGATTTTTGAACGATCTGCAAGGGGGAAGGTCACATCGCTGCTTCTTGTCATCAGTACTTTTGCACCTTTTGCTTCAAGGAGGTCTTTTAAAAGCAATCCTACTCTCAGGTCTATCCATTCTTCACGCTCTCCGGTTGGTCCCTGACGGTAGCTGTCGGTTGCAGCACTGCCTCCGTGACCGGGATCAATAACGATTACTTTTCCGTCCAGTGGAAGTTTCTTTTGAGCAAATGTTACTGCTGAAAATAACAGGCAAACTATTGATAATAAAGTAATTGATTTGATTTTATACATGATATTATTTGATTTTTATTAGTAATTGTTGTGGAATTGAGTAATAATTCTGCCCATTTCCTTACGGATATCGGCAGTAGGAATCATGAAATTATTATTGATGAAAGAGTACATGTATTTCTTTCCTTTCCGCGTCACAAAGAAGCCCCCCTGTAAATGAACATTAGAAAGGGTTCCGGTTTTAGCCCAGACAAATGGCTGACCATTATCGGTTTCATAAACATTTCTCAGGGTACCGCTAACACCTCCTGCAGGCAGAAGATGATGTAATCTTTCTTCTGTACCCACTTTCTCTTTGATTTTGATCAGGGTGGCGATCACAGAGCGCGGACTAAACAGGTTATATCTGGATAATCCTGAACCGTCCCTCCACTGGAACTTATCAGGAAGGTCGTTCAGGAAGTTTCTGGAGCTGTAGGCAATGGCAGAGTCTACACTGAGCTTGCCCGGCAGAAGAGATGAACAGATATACAAAATGTGTTCAGCCAGATAATTATCACTGGGTAACATCATTCTGCGATAAAGAGAATCTGAAGGAATGCTGTACAGCGTCTTCGCATTGGAAGGCATTGCCATATTGCTGACTTTAACAGGTAATTTAAGGGTATCACTAAGCCATGAACCGGTCAGTTCAGCTGTAGGTACCAAATACAGGGTTTGCTTAAAATCAGCAGGTAATGGCATTGCAGGATAGTGAAAGGTATTGGTTTTATCATCCCTGCGAACAGTAAAATTTCCAGGATGAAATGCCGTATCAAGCTTTAAATGATTCATCAGAAAAGCAGGTTTGATCTGCAGCCGGCCTTGTTTGTCGGCATAAGCTTGTGCTGTATTTTCGCCGATCGGCATTGCAACCATAGCAATGGTATATATCGCAGAACCACTAAAGTCGGATGCGGCATTGGCATGCGAATAGAAAAGTTGTTTACCTGAATTTTTCAGGAAATTATAAACCCGTGTTGATTTCAGATCGGGATGCAGGAAGGAAGGATCTCCCGTTCCCCAAAAAATCAATGAGTCGCCTTTGCTGATATAGCGAAGTCCCGGAATGGAATCTCCCAGCATATTAAGGGCAGTATATAGAGTGAAAAGCTTGGTATTTGATGCCGGAATTAATGGTTTATTCGCATCGAGTTCAAAGATCTTTTTATTATTATCATCATTGTATAGCGCAAAGCCTACAACATGACCTTTCAATACTTCAGAGCTTTTGAATACTTTGGCTACCTTTCTTTTGGTTAATTTTTGAGCATTTGAAGCAGAGATGTTCATCAATACAATTGACATGCTCAGAAAAACGGTTTTAATGATCATTTTGGGAATGGAAAAATGAAAGGCCATTATTTAATCTTTTTAGGTTTATCAGTTGTAATGAGATAAATTGGTTTTCAGGGAAATTTTATTTCAATGCAAGTTAGCTTTCTGAAGGCATAAATAAAAGAATATTCACTGGTCTAAACCAGCTGGTTTTTTCTGTTTATTTAGCAGGTATGCGCTCATAATCCTTATTTAATTGTTTATAATTGTGTATGCAGAAAGAGATCTGTTTTATGTTATTATTTGTGCTTCCTTATTTTGCAGAAGCACAGAATAATCCGCGGCTAAGGGATATTGGAATTAAGATCGGAGTTTTGCCTGTGGGTAAGCAAAATGCGATCACTGATGTTGCGGGAGTAAAAGTTGGTCATAAGACCCTGATCATTGGAGAGTCTGTACGTACCGGAGTAACAGCCATATTACCGCATGATGGTAATATCTTTCAATCGAAAGTTCCGGCTGCAATCTTTGCCGGTAATGGTTTTGGAAAACTTAGCGGCAGTACACAGGTTGCTGAATTGGGTACTTTGGAAAGTCCGGTTATTCTGACTAATACCCTGAACGTTGCAGAGGGGATACAGGGCGTAATTGAACATACACTGGCACAAAAAGCGAATGAAGGGGTTCAGTCGGTAAATGCAGTTGTAGGAGAAACAAATGATGGTAATCTGAATGATATCAGAGGGCGTCATGTGAAGAAGGATGATGTGCTTGATGCTATCCGGTCAGCTTCAGGTGGATTAGTGGAGGAAGGCAATGTGGGCGCCGGTACTGGAACAGTGTGTTTTGGATATAAGGGAGGAATCGGTACTTCTTCCCGTAAATTACCTCAGAGCCTGGGTGGATATACCATAGGAGTTTTAGTCCAGAGTAATTTTGGTGGGGTATTGCAGATCGATGGTGTTCCGGTAGGAGAGGAATTGGGTAAATTCTCGTTCAGCGATCAATTGCTGAATAATGTGGATGGTTCCTGTATGATTATAGTGGCTACCGATGCTCCCCTGGATGCCCGGAATCTGGGGCGGCTGGCAAAACGTGCTTTCTTAGGCTTGGGTAAAACCGGCGGTATTGCCTCTAATGGAAGCGGGGATTACGTGATTGCTTTTTCGACGGCTGAGGGGCTTCGGGTTTCACATCAGCCACTAAGTCCGGTTAATCAGGCCGGATATCTGCATAATGATTTTACGTCACAATTGTTTATGGCGGCCATCGAAGCTACTGAAGAGGCCATCCTTAATTCTTTATTTGCTGCTAAAACCATGACAGGTTATAAGGGCCGTAAAATTGAAGCACTTCCTCTTGATCGGGTAATCCCCATTCTTAAAAAATACAATCGATAATAAAATGAGTGAACGATATGTTTGGGTCAACGACTCCTTTGTGCCTGCAGATGATGCATTGGTAAATATCACTGATCTTGCGGTACAAAGAGGATATGGCATCTTTGATTTTTTTAAAACAATAGAGGGTAAACCGGTATTTCTGGAAGATCATCTGGATCGTTTCTTCCGTTCTGCAGTTCTGATGCGATTGAACGTAAAACAAAGCAGGGATGAAATCAGAAATAAGATTCATCAGTTGATTGAAAAAAATGCACTAAGTGATTCAGGGATTAAGATTATTCTGACAGGAGGTTTCTCACCGGATGGATTTAATATCGCTGAGCCCAATCTCATTATCAGCCAGTCGGTATTTCAGATTCCCAGAACCATGTCTGAGAAAGGCGTTGGTGTCATTACTCACGAATATCAGCGTCAGTTCTCCAATGCCAAGACGCTGGATTATCTTCAGGCAATCTGGCTTCAGCCTGTTCTGAAGGAGAAAAATGCAGATGATGTGTTGTATCACAGTAAGGGACTGATTCGTGAATGTCCGCGGGCGAATTTTTTCATTGTAACCAGGGATAATAAGGTACTTACCCCTGAATTAGAGATGTTAAAGGGAGTAAGCCGGAAGTATATCCTGGAGATATCAGCGGGTATGTATGAAACGGAAGTAAGGGATGTTAGTCTGGAAGAACTCAGAAATGCTAAAGAAGCATTTATTACCAGTACAACTAAAAATATCCTGCCGGTAGTTCAGGTTGACGGAAGAATAATTGGAAATGGAAGTCCGGGTGAAGTAACCCGGGCTTTGGCCAATGAGTATAACAGGACCATTTACGGATCCTGAAACAAGAATGCCCCTGATTTTAATCGGGGGCATTCTTGTTTTTTAGATCTTTACTTTTACGACCAGTTTTTTGATAACTCCATCACCGATCATTGGTGCATGTACATCTTCAGGGAAGAAGATTGCAAACTGAAGGTCTGATAACTGGAAGTACATTTCCGGCTCATCATTGTAGAATGAAACATCCTTTTCAGGGTTGTATTCACCTTTCAGCGATTTGCAGGCACTGCGTGGTTTCCAGCCAATTTGTTCTTTACCACTGATACAAAGCTGAATATCAATGTTTTTATCATGGCACTCGAACTTAGCGGCAGATTCAGCGGCAGTCATACCTTCCTTTTCAGAAACGATATACTTTAAGCCCTCACTGATATCAAATTTTCCTGTTTCAGCATTTTTAAGGTCGATTGATTTGAGAAAATCAAAAGCCTTTGCAAAAAGTGGATGAACTGAAGTATATTTTCCGGCATTTTCTAAAGTATCTATAATCATGACTGTAGGGTTTAAATGAGTTTATATTAAAAATCCGCCCTGTAAAGGAGCGGATTTTATTATGATAATTTTTGTTTAGCGTTGTACACGTCCTGAACCATCACCGCCTACCAGATCTTTCACTTCTGCTAATGTAGCGTGGTTTAAGTCGCCCGGAATTGTATGTTTCAATGCAGATGCTGCAACACCAAATTCTGCTGCATCACTCATTGCCATTCCGGTTACCAGTCCGTAGATAAATCCACTTGCAAATGAATCGCCACTACCTACACGGTCAACGATCCTTACTTCGTATTGTTTAGTATGATAGAATTCACTGCCATCGTAAACCAATGCAGACCATCCGTTGTCAGAAGCACTATGGCTTTCCCTCAGCGTTGAAGCAATATATTTGAAGCCGAATTTAGCTTTCATCTGCTGGAATACATCCTTATAACCATCAAGGTTAAGTTCTCCTTTAGTAACGTCAGTACCTTTAGACGTAAATCCAAGAGTTGTATCTGCATCTTCCTCATTACCGATACAAACATCAACGTACTGGCATAATCTGGTCATTACTTCTCTTGCTTTTTCCTTGCTCCATAATTTCTTACGGTAGTTCAGGTCAATAGAAGTAGTAATACCTTTTGCTTTGGCAGCTTTTAAGGCAGCTTCAGTTAAGGCAGCAGCTTTATCGCTTAAAGCAGGGGTAATACCTGTAGTGTGGAACCAGTCGGCACCTTCAAAGATTGCATCAAAATCAAATTCAGATATATCTACATCTGCAATTGAAGCATCAGCACGGTCGTATACTACCTGAGAAGCACGCATTGAAGCACCTGTTTCAAGAAAATAGATACCTAATCTTTTTCCGCCTCTGGCAACGAATTGAGTATCCACACCATATCTGCGAAGGTGATTGATTGCAGACTGACCAATCGGGTTGTTTGGCACTTTTGAAACGAAAGTTCCGTTTAGTCCGTAGTTACAAAGTGCTGCAGAAACGTTTGCTTCACCACCACCGTAAGTAACATCAAAGCTATCACTCTGTACAAATCTTTTGAAATCAGGAGTTGATAATCTCAACATTATCTCTCCAAGGGTTACGACTTTTTTAGCCATGGTTTATTTTGTAGTTTATTTGAAAGAAGGTTTATTATAATCCAGTAATTTAGGACAAACAAAAATACATTAAAGACGGATAATTAAAAGTTTTATCCCTTTTTAATCTCTGAAATGCTTTTAAAATGTTACCAAAGTCTTTAGGATGATTGAATTTTGATTACTCTTTAGTCAATATTTATTAAATTCTCTAAATTAGCACAGAGTTTTAATTAGATAATAATAACAATGAGTAAGAAAGCCGAACTTTTGAAGTTAATTCCTGAACAGGGAATATTGCCATTATACTTCAATAAAGATGAAGAAACCAGCATTGAACTGCTGAAAGCATTATATAATGCAGGTATCCGTACAGTTGAATACACTAATCGTGGTGAAGCTGCCCTGAATAATTTTAAGAAGATGCGTCAGTTTATTGATGCCGAATTAAAAGATATGTATCTGGGTGTTGGTACAATTAAGGATGGTAATATGGCACAGACTTTCATAGATGCGGGTGCTGATTATATTATATGTCCGGGTTTGGTTGATAGCGTTGCGGAAGTTGCTGATAAGTATGATATGCTTTGGGTTCCGGGCTGTATGACTCCGAGCGAAATTATAAAGGCAGAAACTTTAGGTGCAAAAATGGTAAAGCTATTTCCCGGAAATATTCTGGGTCCGGGCTTTATGTCTGCAATTAAAGAGCTATTCCCGAACCTTAAGTTTATGCCAACCGGTGGTGTTGAATTAGACAGGGCAAATATTGAAGGATGGTTTAAGTCGGGCGTTTGTGCCGTAGGTATGGGAAGCAAGCTGGTTAGCAAAGATGTGATGGAGAATAAAAAATATGCTGAACTGACTGAAGCTACCAAGCAGGCACTTGAAATTATCAAGGCAATCAGAGCTTAATTCAGACTGATGAATTTTTGAAGCCGGAAAGAAAAACTTTCCGGCTTTTTTATGACATAATTTCTTCAGATCCTCATTGGAAATAGCCCGTTTAGGTATTGAGGCCTGTAACTAAATCAGTAGGATTAATTATTTCAGGCCAAATTTCTTAAGCTTATCTGAATATTCAGTTCAGGTTAATTCATATTTTTATAACAGCACGACCCGGTCTGAACGTATCTTATCATAATGTTCAGCTTGTTTAACAGGGGAGGCAGATTTATAAAGAAATGTTCAGAAAGCTAAGTTTGATTTGTTTGATGGCATTTAGCTCAATTCTTTCCTTTCCATGGAAAGTCATTGCTCAGAGTACGTCGAATGAAGGGCTTGATTTTTTTGCTGTTTTCCCCACACATGTTGCTGCTAATCTCAATGGATTCCGTCCTCAGGCAAATTATTCAATCTTTATTACGGGTACAGAAGCTT
>JBAZHY010000081.1:0-7400 GCA_041652175.1 Pedobacter sp. | reverse complement strand
TTGGAAAAGCTGTTAATGAAGCGTTGAAGTAAAAAACAAACCCTTAACAAAAAAGCAGGCTCTTCCAAAGAAGCCTGCTTTTTTGTTTCAAACCTAATTGCTTTAGTACAATTTATTGATTACCATATTGTTAATTTAATACAGAATTGATATATTCGTTTTAAGGTGCCTTGAAATGAATGATTTTAGTTCATATAATGATCAACAGTTAATGATTCAGATTCAATCTGGAAATGATTTGGCATTTGCTGAACTATATGAGCGTTATTGGGAGCTTATTTTCCGGCATGTACTTAAAATGCTGGGAAATAAAGATGATACAAAGGATTTGGTACAAGAGATTTTTACCAACTTGTGGGTAAAGTCCGCTGATATCGATCCAGATACCAATCTTACCGGATACCTTTATGTTTCTGCCAGAAATAAGGTAATCAACATGATGAGGCACAATAAAGTAAAAAAAGATTACCTATCTTCCCTAAGCCGGTTTGTACTTGAATCAGATCCTTCAATATTTAAACAGCTTGATGAAAAAGATTTATTTACTGCTGTTGAAAAAGAAATTCAGAATCTTCCCGATAAAATGAGAGGAGTATTTGAGTTGAGTCGTAAAAAATATCTTTCGCACAAAGAGATTGCTTTGGAATTACATATTTCAGATAAAACAGTCAAAAAGCAAATCAATAATGCAATAAAAATACTTCGTTTAAGACTCACCTCATTGCTTCTTATAGTTTATCTTATTCTCTTGTGATTAATTTACCAAAGGAATTAATCCGTATTTTTTTTAATTTATCTACTACCTGCCTTCTACTAATTTGTTATAGTATTAATTGACAAATTATGAGCAAAGAGGAAGCTAAAAGTTTACTGGACAAATATATTAATGGCAACTGCAATCAGTCGGAAAAAGTAATTGTTGAGCGTTGGTATGTTTCGGAATCCTCTAAGCAACAACTAGCAGATATTGACGAAGAATTTATTTCAGAAAAGAAGGAGATATGGTCTGAATTATCCAAGCACATTAAAGAGAAACAGCGGGCAAGAAAATCAAGAAATCTGATTCTTATATGGGGAAGTTCTGCAGCTGCAATTTTACTATTGACAATAAACATCCCCAATTATTTCTTTAAAGAGAAAAAGGCATTAATGACCACTGCCATATCAGCAGTTGAGACTCCTGATATCGGTCCGGGTCGTGATAAAGCTATTTTGACCCTGGCTGACGGCAGAAAAATAATTATAGATGAAAAAGATCAGGGACAAATTGCAGACCAGTCGGGAATTAAAATAACGAAAGCTTCTGATGGGACTATTGTTTATATTATTCCTGAAACAATTGAACGGAACCCCGATCCTGTGCCTTATAATACTATTGAAACTCCAAAAGGAGGAAAGTTTCAGATCATATTACCCGACCAAACAAAAGTCTGGCTAAATGCAGCATCTATCTTAAAATTTCCGGCACTCTTTACCGGAAAAGAACGATTAGTTGAATTAAGTGGTGAAGCATATTTTGATGTAGCCAAAAACAGTAATATGCCATTTAATGTAAAAACAAGAGATGTAAATGTTATTGTAACCGGAACTGAATTTAACATCATGGCATATTATGATGAACCTTTCAGCACCACTACACTAGTCGAGGGCTCAGTGAGGGTAAGTAATCAATCTGAAAGGATTTCATTGAATCCGGGAGAGCAGGCATTCAGTGATAAAAAAGAGCAATTAAGCAAAAAATCAGCAGACGTAGAAGAAGCAATTGCCTGGAAAAGTGGTTTATTTCAGTTCAATAACGCGGATATAAATACTGTTATGAATCAGTTAAGCCGATGGTATGATGTATCAGTAGAATACAGAAGTAAAGTACCTGATAAACGATTCGGCGGATATATCTCCCGTAATTCGAACCTATCGCAAGTATTAAAAATGCTTGAATTGAGTGGACTTAAATTCGAAATTGAAGATAAGAAGATTATAGTTTTACCTTAAAAATATATGCCTATGGATCCTTAAACCTATTCAAACTAAGCCCATAAAAAATCCGGAAACGTTGCACCGTAACCGGATCATAAAGTCAGGGCTTCAAATCTAATCGAAAGTATCATTTTATTCACCCTTAACTATGTAAAGTTATGCAAATTACTGCTTTTTGCAAAATGAGGTCTGTTCATCAACTGATCAGATCCTCTTCATTACAAACAAAACGATTAAAAAAAATTATTGGGGCTATTGATTATGGATCACCATTTTCAATAAAGAATCCGAATCTTCTGTCTTCTGTAATAGGTCTAAATGAGCGAAAGGAGGCATATCAGGCTAAAAGAATTAATCACATCCTCTTAACCATGAAAATGACAATTGCTTTTTTATTGGTGGTCTGTCTGCAGGTAAATGCTTCAAGCTTTGCACAAAAGATAACACTGTCCAAACAAAATGCGCCTGTTGAGCAAGTCTTAAAGGAGATAAAAAAGCAAACGGGATACCTTTTTTTCTATAATCAGGAATGGATTAAACAGGTAAAATCTGTAAATATTGATGTTAAAAAAGCATCTATTGATCAGGTTTTGGGTATTTGCTTCAAAGATCAAGCGATAAACTACTCAATCATTGATAAAACAATTATTCTTTCAAAGAAAGAACTAATTCAACCTCAAATTGATCATATTATAAACCAGGAATTACCGCCCGCAGAAATCAAAGGAAAAGTAACTGATAAAAATGGAGAAACTCTGCCGGGTGTAAGTGTCAGAATTAAAGGGAGTACAATTGGTACCACCACCGATATGAATGGCAATTACACAATAACCATCCCTGAAAATAATACGGTGCTGATATTTACTTACATAGGATTTATCACTCAGGAAGTAGTTGCAGGCAACAGAAGATCAATTAATATTACTCTGGAAGCCACAAATACTGCCCTAAACGAAGTAGTTGTAATTGGTTATGGCACATCAAATCTGGCTAATTTAACCGGATCTGTTTCGACAGTTGATGTTGAGAATACAATGTCATCACGTCCTGCAACTAATGTCGCTTCAATGCTTGAAGGTCAGGTATCAGGCGTGTTTATCCATACCAATTCAGGTCAGCCCGGAGCAGAGGGAATGAATGTTTTAATCCGCGGACAGGGAAGTATGGGCGATTCTCAGCCTTTGGTTATTGTAGATGGCATGGAATCATCTATGGACAATATCAACCCATTTGATATAGAAAGCATAAGCGTTTTGAAAGATGCGGCCTCAGCCTCGATTTACGGTACCCGGGCAGCAAATGGAGTAATTCTGGTATCTACTAAGCGAGGAAAAACCGGTCCTATACAAATCAGATACAACACCTATTTTGCTAAGCAAAACCCTACTCAAGTACCGGATTTCCTTGGTTCTGCAGAATACGCTGAACTTCATAATGAAGCAAGGGCCAATGCAGGATTATCACCCACATTTACCGCAGATGCTATAGCTAAATACCGTGCCGGAAATGATCCTAATTTCCCTAGTACTGACTGGATGGATGTACTTTACTCAGGTTCTGGTGGCTCACAATACCATGGTCTGGATTTCTCGGGGGGAACGGATAACACAAGATATAACATGTCATTATCTTATAATGAACAGAATGGAGTAATTAAATCAGTAGATGCCAATCAGCTGAATTTTCGATTCAATGTTGACAATAAGATCAATAAATGGTTGAATATAGGCATCAATACAGCCCTGAACAGAGCCATAAACACGATCCCTTTAACCGGTCCGGAATTAACCCGCGGGGGTGATTTACAACAGTTTTACAATTCAGTTACTCATATCCCCCCTACTCAAAAGTTAAAGTTGGCTGATGGCTCCTGGTCTGGCGAATATCCTTTAGGCAATTTTGCCGCGTGGATTGACAATGGGAACTTAAGAAAAATCAAGGGCAATCAATTGGTTGGTACAATTTTTTCAGATGCAAAACTTATCAAAGGGCTTTCATGGAGAAACAGAGCCAGTCTGGACTATACATTCAGAGAAACTACGAACCATATCTCACAATTCACTTATGGTGGCGGACAGGTATCCGGACCTTCATCCAATCAGGAAATCCTGGACCGATTTGGAGTAATTGATTTGGAATCATTGTTCTCCTATGATAACAGATTTGGAAAGCATGGAGTAAAGGGACTTACCGGAACATCAGCAAGAAGTGAAGACTTCTATTCAACTATGGCTTATCGTTTAGGCTTCCCTTCAAATGATCTTACCGCGATCAGTGCCGGAAGTACCGCCGGACTGTTAAACTCCGGAACGAACAGAAGGGCTACACTTGGATCATACTTTGCCAGGGTTAATTATGACTATGATAGTAAATATATGTTCGAAGCAAATATCCGGAGAGATGGTTCCTCAAAATTTGCCAAAGGTAAACGTTGGGGCTGGTTTCCTTCGTTCTCGGCCGGATGGGTAATGAGTGATGAAAATTTCCTTAAAGATGTAAGCTGGCTGAACTTTATGAAACTTAGGGCGTCATGGGGGCAGCTGGGTAATCATCGAATCAATGATTTCATGTATTTACCTTTAATCAGTTTAGGTCAGAATTATGCATTTGGCGGTGCCAGTGCCACAGGTGCTGTACAAACAACAGCAAATAATGAAGATATAACATGGGAAACTACAACTGAAAAAAATATCGGTCTGGACCTGAAGCTCCTCAAAAACAGAGTCTCAGTAAGCATTGATGCCTATGACCGTTATACAGATGACATCCTTACCGTAATTCCGGTATCCGGAACTTTCGGTTTACCTGCACCAACGGTAAACTATGGAGCTATGAGTAATAAAGGTCTGGAATCTGAAATAAGATATTCAAAAACAAAAGGCGACTTACAGTTTGATATTTCTCTTAATGGCTCTTACAATAAGAATAACGTTGAAAAATATTTCAGCAGGGATATTTTCGATGTTGCAGGTGAAGGTGGAGCCATTGTCAGAGAAAAAGGTACACCATGGAATTCCTATATCGGATATGAGTGGATAGGTTATTTTATGAGCGACGCCGAGGCAAAGGCCGGAGCTGTTCACAATCCAAATGTTGGCGCGGGAGATTTGAAGTTCAAAGATCAGAATGGAGACGGTAAAATTGACGGTGCTGACCGGGTAGTACTTGGAAATACTGTTCCGAAATTTACTTATGGAATGAACCTTGGATTCAGATATAAAGGATTTGATTTCTCAACTTTCTTCCATGGTGCAGAAGATGTTTCCAGATATCTCCGGGTTCGGGGCTATATGCCATTTATGCGAAACGGTAAAGCTTTAAGCATGCACCTCGATCGAATGATAGTACAGAATGGAGTGGTTGTAAAACAAGGATATTTCCCTAAAACACAACTGGAAGGCGGAGCCGGAGGAAAAAATGTTGTTGCAAGTGGATTTTCAATACATGATGCATCTTACCTGAGAATGAAAAATATCCAGATTGGATATACCCTCCCATCCTCATTAACGAAGAAGGCATTTATGTCGCGGGCAAGAGTCTATCTGAGTGGTGAAAACCTGCTTACATTCACTAAATTCCCTGATGGATATGATCCGGAAGCAAATAATACTGCATTCCATGGACATGTATTCGGAGGTGCTGCAGGCTGGAGCTACCCTCAGGTGAAATTCTATACGGTTGGTCTCAATGTAAACTTCTGATCAAAAGAAACTCATTATTTAATAGCTTAAAAATAAACAAATGAAAAAGTTTAAATATATATTTTCAATGTTATTTATTGGTTTGGGAATGGTTTCCTGTACTGAGAAATATTTGGATGCAGTACCTAATGATCAATTAAGTGGGGCTACTTTCTGGAAAACAGAAAGTGATATTAATATGGCCCTTGCAGGTGCTTATCGTGGATGGGATAACGGGATGGATGTAGTAATGCGGGATGCGATGACTGATAACGATTATAGCTGGTTGACCGTTACAGGTTACCAACAAGTTGGGAACGGAACTGTAAACGCGCAAAACGTTTCTATTGGCAATGGTGGCAGGGTATTCAGTTATGCACAAATCAGAAAATACAATTCTTTCCTCGAAAATATTGAGGGAATGACCATTGATGCGGCATTGAAAGAAAAGTTAAAATCCGAAGTCCGCTTTTTAAGAGCCTATGATTATTTCCTGAAAGCCATGTTCTTCGGTGATATGCCTCTGATCATAAAAACTAATCCTTCAACAGAATTACCATCACGTACTCCTGTTGCACAAATTCATACATTCATTCTTGACGAGCTCGATAAGATCAGCAAGATACTTCCTGTACAGAATAACATCACTGCAAAAGGACATGTAACCAGAGGCTCTGCATTGGCATTAAAAGCACGATTAGAGCTTTATTTGGGCAAATATGCCGAAGCCATGGCTTCTTCCAAAGCTGTGATCGACATGGGTGTATATGATCTGTATCCAAATTATGAGCAACTATTTTACCGTCAGAATAAAGCAAATAATAAAGAGGCAATCGCTGAGATTCAGCATATTCAGAATGATTATGCTACCTCTATTCCATGGCAGAGACTTCCAGCTTGGAAAGGTGGTTATTCAGAAAATGCAGTTTCCAGAAGTATGGTAGAAGAATACGAAACCATCAATGGGTTAAAAATATCTCAGGATCCTGCATATGATCCAAATAAGCCATTTGCAAACCGCGATCCAAGACTAGCGATGTCTATTGCATATCCGGGTTCTAACTGGTTTGGCAGAATATATACTGCACTGGATCCTCAATTTGGTGGAAGTTCAAATCCTGATTATTACTTGAACGACGGTTCAAAAGCGGCTCAAATGTCTAAAAAGTATTTGGATCCGGGGATTCAGAATGCAGAACGTCAGAACTTCGATGCTCCCATTATGGTAATCAGATTAGCTGAGATGTACCTCACTTATGCTGAAGCAGCTGTAGAAAGTGGCCAGAATCTGGTTCTAGGTCTCGAGTACCTAAACAGAGTCAGGACACGTGCAGGGCAAATCAATGCCACCGTATTGACCCGTGAACTGGTTCGGCGCGAAAGAAGAGTTGAACTCGCATTTGAAGGTCTGAGATATTTTGATATCAAGCGCTGGGATCTTGGGCCTACAGTGATGAATGGTCCATTTTATGGAAGCCGTTTGGGCACAGTAAATCAAACTACAGGTGATGTTACCTGGGGAACAAACTATATTCTGGTCGAAAACAGAACATTCTATCCGAACAGAAAGTATCTGTTACCAATTCCGCAATCGGAAATTGACGTGAATAAGAATATGACTCAAAATCCGGGTTATTAATACAATTTCAGTGTAAGATATATTTACATTACATCTTGCACTGAAATATTCTTTAGAAAATAGTATTGAAAATATACCTGAAAGTAGCAGGATAATGCAGCGTG